>JAIVHQ010000208.1:1198-30062 GCA_020200995.1 Flavobacteriales bacterium | reverse complement strand
GTCGTAGAGGCGCTGCTCGGCCGAGTCGTTGCCGGCACTGCTCACCGACATGTCTACGGGACGGATGGCTTCGTGGGCCTCCTGGGCGCCTTTGGTCTTGGCGGTAAATTTTCGCGTCTCAGAATATTTTTCGCCGTAGCTCGAAACGATTTCGGCTTTGGCTGCCTTGATGGCGGTGTCAGACAGGTTGAGGCTGTCGGTACGCATGTAGGTGATTTTACCTTCTTCATACAGCTTTTGAGCTACCGACATGGTGCGGGCCACGGAATATCCAAGCTTTCTGCCGGCCTCTTGCTGCAAGGTAGATGTCGTAAATGGGGCTGCAGGCTTTTTCTTAAAAGGTTTTACCTCGAGGTCGTCGACGGCAAAATTCGCATTTCCGCAACTGTCGAGAAAAGTGCGGGCTTCTTCCACAGTCGGGAACCGCTTCGAAAGCTCGGCTTTGAATGACCTGCCTTCCGATTCGAAGATGCCCGTGACGCGGTACCACTCCTCCTGCTTGAAATTTTGGATTTCTCGCTCGCGTTCCACAATTAATCTTACCGTAACGGACTGTACGCGTCCGGCGCTGAGTGAGGGCTTAATTTTCTTCCATAATATGGGAGAGAGCTCAAAGCCTACGAGGCGGTCGAGCACCCGGCGGGCTTGCTGTGCGTCTACCAATCGGTAATCCACTTTGCGTGGATTGTTGATGGCCCGATCGATGGCCTCCTTGGTGATCTCGTGAAATACGATTCGTTTGGTGTCTTTCTTCTTTAGATCGAGGGCTTCCTCGAGGTGCCATGAAATGGCTTCCCCCTCGCGGTCCTCGTCAGTCGCGAGCCACACTGTTTCCGCTTTTTTCACCAAATCCTGAAGCTCTTTGATGACCTTTTTTTTGTCGAGTGATATTTCGTATTCAGGAGCAAAATTATTGTCGACATCCACGCCAAGGCCCTTCTTTTTGAGGTCGCGTACATGTCCGTAGCTCGACTTCACAACATAGTCTTTGCCCAGAAAACCTTCGATGGTTTTGGCTTTAGCGGGTGATTCTACGATGACTAAGTTCTTTGGCATAGCGTGGGGATTAGGTTCAAACGGCATTCTTAAGTCCACAAATTAAAGCAATGAAAACCGAATACAGGGTTTCATTGTGAATATATGGTAGTCATAAGTGAATTGCGCTGCGGTTATTTTTGTTCAAAAGATTGAACGCTCACAGTAAAAGCGGCGGGCACGAATCAGTGTGCCAAATTGGCAGTTTCGCATCATTTTTCCCTACCTTTGTTTTCCTTTTTAAAAAAACACTAGCGAGTATGTCAATGGGTTCAACAAAAGTACTGGAAGAGTCGAAGCAAGGCGAAGCGACCATGGTGGAGGGGCCGGACAACGGCAAAAAACTCTATCTCGAGAGTTATGGATGCCAGATGAACTTCTCCGATAGTGAGATCGTGGCCTCCATTCTTGCCAAATCGGGATACACCACCACCCGAAATGCCGAAGAAGCATCATTGGTGCTGCTCAATACCTGCTCTATTCGCGAAAATGCCGAGCAAAAAGTGCGCAATCGGCTCAACCATTTCAACAATACCAAAAAGAAGAATCCCGAGCTCCTGATTGGCGTGCTCGGCTGCATGGCCGAAAGGCTCAAGGCGCAACTGCTCGAAGAGGAAAAGCTGGTCGACATTGTTGTGGGCCCCGACGCATACCGCGACCTTCCCGGCCTGGTTGAAGAGGTGACCGATGGCCGAAAAGCAGTAAACGTGCTGCTGAGCCGCGAAGAAACATACGCCGACATCAATCCTGTGCGCCTCAATAGCAACGGGGTGACGGCATTCATCAGCATCATGCGTGGCTGCGACAATATGTGCTCATTTTGTGTGGTGCCCTTTACCCGCGGCCGTGAGCGCAGCCGCGACCCCGAGTCGATCGTTCACGAAGCGCGCTACCTGCATCAGGAGGGCTACCGCGAGGTGACTTTGCTTGGGCAAAATGTGGATTCATACCGCTGGAATGTGACCAAGAAGGGAGAAGTCATCGACCCCGAAAAGGAAACAGTGAATTTTGCCCAGCTCATGGAAAAGGTGGCGTTGGTCGCTCCTGACCTTCGCATCCGATTTTCGACTTCCCACCCAAAAGACATGACCGACGACGTGCTGCACACAATGGCGCGGTACGACAATATTTGCAAATACATTCACCTGCCCGTGCAGAGCGGAAATACAGATGTACTCAAGCGCATGAACCGCGGATACAGCCGCGAGTGGTACATGAACCGCATCGACGCCATACGCCGCATCATGCCCGACTGTGCGATCAGCACCGACATCATCGCTGGATTTTGCGGTGAGACCGATGCCGAACACGCCGACACGGTATCGATTATGAAAGAGGTTGAGTACGAATTCGCTTACATGTTCAAGTATTCAGAACGGCCCAAAACCCTCGCCGAGCGGAAATTTACCGACGATGTACCCGAAGCCGTCAAGCAGTCGCGCCTCGAGGAGATCATCAAAGTGCAGAGCGCGAATTCGCTGAAGCGAAACAAGGCTTCAGTGGGCCAAACTTTTGAAGTGCTGGTAGAGGGCGTGTCCAAAAAATCGGACGGAAAACTCTTCGGCCGCAATACCCAAAACGCCGTGATGGTATTTGACCGCGGCGACATCGAAGTGGGTACTTACGTAAATGTAAAAGCAGTCGATTGCACATCTGCCACCCTGATCGGCGAAGTGGTACAACAATAGTTATGACGGTACAGCAAATCAAGCAGCGCTTCGGCATCATCGGCAATTCTCCGATGCTCAACCGGGCCATCGACGTTGCCATTCAAGTGGCTCCCACCGACATCTCGGTACTCATCACTGGTGAGAGTGGGACGGGAAAAGAGAACATGCCCCAGATCATTCACAACCTTTCCAAGCGAAAGCACGGTCAGTATATAGCGGTAAACTGCGGGGCCATTCCCGAGGGCACCATTGACTCAGAGCTTTTCGGCCACGAGAAAGGCGCCTTTACCGGGGCACACGACGCGCGCAAAGGATATTTTGAAGTGGCCAACGGCGGCACGATATTTCTCGACGAAGTAGCCGAGCTCCCGCTCCTCACCCAGGTGAGGTTGCTGAGGGTACTCGAAAGCGGGGAGTTTATTAAAGTGGGGTCCTCTAAAGTGCTCAAAACCGATGTCCGCATCATTGCGGCCACAAACGTAGAGATGAGTAAGGCCATCTCGAGCGGAAAGTTCAGAGAAGATCTTTTTTACAGGCTGAATTCAGTGCCCATTTCCCTGCCGCCTTTGCGCGACAGAAAGGACGACATCGGCCTGTTGTTTCGAAAGTTTGCCGTTGATTTTGCTGAAAAGTACCACATGCCGGCTGTGCGTCTCGACGATGAGGCAGAGGCACTTTTGGAAAAATATGCATGGCCCGGCAACATTCGCCAGCTAAAGAACATCTCCGAGCAGCTCTCTGTGATCGAAGAGGAGCGAAATATCAATGCCGACATTCTGCGTCGCTACCTGCCCGAGATTGCGCGAAGCAACCTGCCCGCCGTTACGTCTAAGAACAGCAGCGGCTCGTCCAACGATTTTACCGAAAGGGAAATACTGTACAAGTTTCTCTTTGAGATGCGACAGGACATCAGCGACTTGAAAACCATTGTTCTGGAACTGCTGCAAAACCGAAATCCTTCAGGAGCGGTTCGCACGGGTAATCCCGCAGCTGTGAAGCGGCTGTATGAAGACGCTTCGCCCGAGACCGACAGCCATTCAGCTCCCTATGCATCATCGGAGCCTGCGGCCGACTACGACATCAGCCGCGAGGAAGAAGTACACATTGATGCCCACGAAGAGGTTGAGGAGTCACTTTCACTTGAACAGACTGAACGCGACCTGATTGTAAAGGCCCTTAAAAAGTACAATAGCCGCAGGAAGCCGGCGGCCAAAGAGTTGGGCATCAGCGAGCGTACATTGTATCGAAAAATTAAGGAATACAATTTGCAATAGGCCCCGCTATGCGCATCTATTACTTCATATGGATACTGTTCGCGGCTGCCCTCGTGCAGGGCTGCTCGGTGAGTTACTCATTCACGGGAGCAGATATTCCCGCAGCTGCAATTACTGTATCGGTGAAGCAATTCAGGATCGTGACGCCCATGGCCGCGCCCAACTACGACCTCACACTTACAGAGGCCTACAAAGACCTCATGCTCGCCCAGACCCGCCTTGACCTTGTAGACAAGAAAGGTGACCTGCAGTACGAGGGCACCATCACGCGTTACGAAACGGGCAATGCTGCCGTGTCGGGAGATGAAGTGGCCACCCTCAACAGGTTGTCCATTTCTGTAAAGGTGAAATACATTAACACCTTGGAAAGGGAAAAGAATTTTGAACGAACTTTTACCCGTTTTGCCGATTACGATTCGAATACTGACTTTAATGCGGTGGAGCTCGAATTGATTGATGAGATCAATGATCAGTTAATCCAGGATATATTTGACGCATCACTCGGCGCCTGGTAATGCAGAAATCGACCCTCATATCACTGATGGAAACGCAAAAGTTTCCCGACGAGAACACCCTCGAGCAGGTGCGTGAACTCAGCAATACCTATCCGTGGTGTTCAGCTTTTAAGGTGTTGCAAGCTGTAGGGGCCAAACAGTTCGACCGCCTCGATGCCAAAGATTACCTGAACACTGCTTCCGTTTACATCGGCGATCGCACCAAGCTTTACAGCTACACTGTTAGAAAGAAACTTTTGGAGCACATCGCGGTGTCGGAAGAGACTGACATCGCCGAAGTCAAGCAGGATGAACCGACGGGGGCCGAGCAGGAAGTTGCCCCACCTCTGTCGGAACCTATCGGAAAGGCTGATTCGGATCAAAACAGATCGCTGCTACAGGAAGAGGACGTAACCGAAAAGATTAATTCGCCGATCAGTTCAGATCCGCTCGAAGCTCAAATATTGAGTGCAGCCGTGGGCCAGCTCGGTGAGATGGAAGTGGAGGTTATGCTTTCGCAAAAAGATGAACAGCCCGGAAGCACTGAAAAAGCCGATGCAGAACCCTCTGTCGGAAAAAAGGTCGAAGCAGCTCAAAACCTAAGCAGTTTTGCCAGCTGGCTCAACTCCCTGGATGGCGATACATCCACTACTGTCAAAAAATCATCGCCCCCGGCAGATGATATTCTTGAGAAATTCATTTCGGACTCGCCGCAAATCACCCCCGCCAAGGCTTCCTTTTTCTCACCTTCGCAAATGGGGAAGATGAGCTTGGTGGAGGATGAAAGCTTCGTAACAGAAACACTTGCAAGAATTTACGAGAAGCAACACGACTTCAAAAAAGCCGCCCGCGCATACGCCCGACTCGGATTGAAATATCCGGAAAAAAGCGTTTACTTTGCCGCTCTCCAAAAACAAGCGGAAGAAAAAATTAAATCCTAAGACCTATGCTGCTCTTTATATACGCGATGACCATCCTAATATGCGTTTTTCTTGCATTGATTGTATTGGTTCAAAACCCAAAAGGCGGAGGACTCGACTCCAGTTTTTCATCGGCCAACCAAATAGGTGGTGTAAAGCGCACAGGTGATTTTCTCGAAAGGAGCACCTGGACTTTAGGCGTTGTATTGTTCATTCTTTGCTTAGTTTCGGCCGGGATCCATGATCAGGATGTAGTAGCTGCACCCATGTTTGAAGAGACCATGCCCGAAATGCCCGAGCAAATGCCGGGTGGGGAAGAACTTCCGAGCGAAGAGGCAGCTCCCGGGACAGAGCCCACGCCCGAGCAGGACTGATTCGAGCATCAAACCACATTTTAAAGATGTCAGTGTGTCACGCATACTGACATTTTTTTTGTGCCCAACTGTCAAAATCGGCAAAGTTTACACAGTTTGACCTGTGGCACGTTTTCTGACGATGCGCTCTCACAAACTTTAAAATAATAGCAATGTCAGTAAACGTAACTCCACTCGCAGATCGCGTGCTCGTAGAAGCAGCCCCTGCAGAAGAAAAAACCGCCAGCGGAATCATTATTCCCGATACCGCCAAGGAAAAACCACAACGCGGCAAGGTTGTAGCCGTCGGCAACGGGAAGAAAGATGAGCCCCTCACCGTGAAAGTAGGCGACACCGTTATTTATGGACAGTACTCAGGTACGGAAATTAAGATCGAAGGCGGTTCTTATCTGATCATGCGTGAATCCGATATTTTCGGAGTAATCGGCAAGAACTAAACAAACAACACTTAACCTCAAAACCACAATTATTATGGCTAAAGACATCACATTTGACGTTTCTGCAAGAGAGAAACTCAAGAAAGGCGTAGACGCATTGGCGAACGCCGTTAAAGTAACATTGGGTCCCAAAGGCCGCAACGTGATCATCGACAAAAAATTCGGTGCTCCGAGCATGACCAAGGACGGTGTAACCGTTGCCAAGGAAATCGAACTCAAAGATCCCATCCAGAACATGGGTGCGCAGATGGTAAAGGAAGTGGCTTCAAAAACTGCTGACCTCGCCGGAGATGGCACCACCACTGCTACTGTACTGGCGCAATCCATGATCACCACAGGATTGAAAAACGTAGCTGCAGGTGCAAACCCCATGGACCTCAAAAGAGGAATCGATAAGGCTATAGCTGCAGTGGTAGCTGAGCTCAAGAAAATTTCACGCGAAGTGGGAGACGACAACTCGAAAATCGAGCAGGTTGCGACCATTTCAGCAAACAATGACAGTACCATCGGAAAGCTTATCGCCCAGGCCATGGCCAAGGTGAAAAAAGAAGGTGTAATTACCGTTGAAGAAGCCAAAGGAACCGAGACATATGTCGACGTTGTGGAAGGTATGCAGTTCGACCGCGGATACCTGTCTCCTTACTTCGTTACCAACTCGGAGAAAATGATTGCCGACCTTGAGAATCCTTACATTCTCATTTACGACAAGAAAATCTCCAACATGAAAGACCTGCTTCCCGTACTTGAAAAAGCCGCGCAAACAGGCAAGCCGCTTTTGATTATTTCGGAAGATGTGGAAGGCGAAGCCCTCGCTACACTCGTGGTAAACAAAATCCGCGGATCGTTGAAAATCGCAGCTGTTAAAGCTCCCGGATTCGGCGACCGCCGCAAGGCCATGCTTGAAGACATCGCCATCCTTACAGGTGGTACGCTGATTTCTGAAGAGCAAGGACGCAAACTCGAAGATGCTACCCTGGAAGACCTCGGTACCTGCGAGAAAATCACCATCGATAAAGACAACACCACCATCGTAAACGGTGCCGGTGATAAAGCTGCCATCCAGAGCCGCGTTAAGCAAATCAGGGCGCAGATGGAAAGCACAACTTCAGACTACGACAAGGAAAAGCTGCAAGAGCGTTTGGCCAAATTGGCCGGCGGAGTAGCCGTACTTTACGTAGGTGCTGCCAGCGAGATGGAAATGAAAGAGAAGAAAGATCGCGTAGACGATGCACTTCACGCTACACGCGCTGCGGTAGAAGAAGGAATCGTTCCCGGTGGAGGCGTAGCTTACTTGCGCACCATGGGCGCCCTGGAAAGCCTCGAAGGAGAGAATTTCGATGAGAATACAGGCATTAAAATCGTATATCGATCTATGGAGGAGCCGCTCCGTCAGATTGTAGCCAACGCCGGTGGCGAAGGTTCGATCATCGTACAAAAAGTACGCGAAGGCAAAGGCGACTTTGGATACAACGCCCGCACTGAGGTTTTTGAAGACCTCTTTAAGGCAGGTGTTATCGATCCGACCAAAGTAGCGCGCATCGCGCTGGAGAATGCAGGCTCTATCGCCGGTATGCTCCTCACCACTGAGTGCGTGATCTCCGATGTAGAGGAAGATGACGACAAAGGTGGCGCTCCTATGGGCGGCATGGGCGGCGGAATGCCCGGCATGATGTAAACATCACACCGTTCAAAGCTTAACAAAAAACCCCTCCCGCAAGGAGGGGTTTTTTCGTGGTTTGTTGTACCGTTTCCGGGTGGGAGATGTAACCTTTACCGATGGATTCAGGTTAAAAGAAATGAGATTGAACAGAAAAATTGGGTAGCTATGGAAACCAAACAACTTTCGGGACTTCATGTGAGCGATTTCAAAAAATTAATGCGAATCCCCGAGAACGAAATTATGGGGGAAGTGATTCGCTTGAATTGCACCCGCTACTCCAACGGACTCGATGTGATCAGAATTTGCACACTCATACGCCAAAGGAAACACCGCACCACATAGTGGCTGTTCAGAAAGTCCGCTAACTGCCTTGCACTTATTTCTTAGGCAGTCATCCCGCCGCGGCGGGACTCTTTGCTTTTCAACCCTGCGTGCGCCCATGCCTGTGGCTTGGTCCGAGGACTTGATAATGAACTTTTGAATCAGCCTCTTGGCTTCATGGTCAGACACTACATGAACCACCGTTCACAGAGCCGGCTTTGAGCCGGTTTTTTTGTGTCGCAGGGCGAGTGGGGCAGCATCCCGCTGTTAACCGCCTGTTAAATGGTTTTTTTCTAAACGGGCTTAGCGTAAATTAGCACCATGAGCCGCCGCCTGATTGGAATACTCTTGCTGCTGGCCACCCTCTCGGTGGCGGGTATTATTGCCACCCAGATTTACTGGCTCGACAAGGCATTTGAGGTGCGCCAAAGCCAAATAGATCTTCGTAAAGCGCAATCGCTCGCCGAGGCCAAGCAGTTCAACGACCGGGTCACCATCGCGCTGACCAATGTGGCAAACGAAATCCTTACCATCAACAACGACCCCGCCAAGCTTTTTGAGGCGGTGAAGCAGGTGCGTCCGAATTACTTCACCGTAGCCATCAACGATACTGTCCATCCTTACCTCCTCGAGAGCCTCCTGCAGCGCGAGTTTGAGCAGCGCAACATCATGGAGAATTTTGAATACGGTGTGTACGATTGCTTTACCGACAGTATTGTGTATGGCAATTACGTGGCTCTCGCCGACACCGTGGCACCCGAGCGAAGGGGCGGAGAGGCTCCTCAAATTAAATGGGACAAGGACGGCCACTATTTTGGTGTTTTCTTTCCGCACAGGGAACCGTTTACCATGGAAGCCAAAGGCAGGCCGGTGTCTTCGTGGGCATTTTCAGCCATCATCAGCCTCATCGTGTTTGTGTTTTTTGCTTATTCGGTCTACATCATTCTGCGTCAAAAACGCCTTTCGGAAATGAAGACCGACTTCATTAACAACATGACCCACGAGTTGAAGACCCCTATTTCCACCATCTCGCTCGCGGGTGAAGTTTTGATGAGTGATAAAATCTCGACACAACCGGAGCGCCTTCGAAAATACGCACAGCTCATTTTTAGCGAGAACAAAAGGCTGCGACTCCAGGTCGAAAAAGTGCTTCAGCTCGCCGCCCTTGATAAAGACAAGGTGCGCCTCCAAAAAGAAGAAATCGACTTGCACACCATTGTTACCGAAGCCAAAGCCGCCCTTGAAATGGTGTTCAGCAACGGCGATCTGAAAATAGAACTTCGGCTCGAAGCAGCTGTGCACAGGCTCATGGCAGATCAGGTGCACATCGGTAACATCGTTCACAACCTCCTCGACAATGCCATTAAGTACAGCGCTGACACAGCTGAGGTGACAGTATCCACGCACAATGAAGGGCGCTACCTCGTGCTCACCGTCAGCGATCGGGGCATCGGTATTCCCAAGAAATCGATCCCCTATATTTTCGATAAATTCTACCGTGTGCCGACGGGCAATCGGCATGATGTGAAAGGTTTTGGGCTCGGCTTGTTTTACGTAAAGGAGATGATTCGCGCCCACGACGGAAAAATCGATGTGGAAAGTACAGAGCACAAGGGAACGACGTTTACTGTCAAACTTCCCGTAAATTCGCGGAAATGAAGAAAGACATTGCGATACTTCTGGCAGAGGATGATCCGGGGCTGGGGTTTGTGATTCAGGACACGCTCCGCGAAAATGGCTACACGGTGCACCTCTGTCGCGACGGCCACGAAGCATTAAAGCAATTCAGCGATCGATCCTATGACATTTGCGTGCTCGATGTGATGATGCCCAAAAAAGACGGATTTGAACTCGCTCGCGACATCCGCAAGATCAATACCGATGTGCCCATTGTATTTCTGACCGCCAAATCCATGACCACTGACAAGGTGGAGGGATTCAAAAGCGGCGCCGACGATTACATCACAAAACCTTTCAGCAACGAAGAATTTCTCCTGCGCATCGAGGCCATTTTGAGGCGTACCACGGGAATGGGCTCCGAACCCGTTCCTTCCGTTTTTGAGATCGGCATGTACCGATTTGATGCCGACAATTTCGAGCTTACTGCCGACGGCCAAAGCCGCACCCTCACCAGAAAGGAAGCCGGCATACTCAAACTGCTCAGCGAGCGGAGGAATAAGGTTGTCGAACGAGAGCTCATCACCACCATTGTTTGGGGTGAAGACAGTTATTTCGTAGGCCGAAGTCTCGATGTGTTTATTACCAAATTGCGAAAATACCTCGGCGATGATGATGCTGTTAATATCGCCAATGTGCACGGCGTGGGTTTCAAGCTTGAGTGCTGACCATCGTTTCTCGTTCTATCAGTTAACTGGTTATCAATATTTTTTGGCTTTCTTTAAAACAAGGGGTCAGGTGACGTGTTACTTCCGCTGTGATATTCTCATGCCCAATACCCGTTAGCTATATTCGCATCACATTTGCTGATAGCTTTCGAGGAGGGCCCGCCGTAAATTTGCAGCCGAAATGAAAAACGAACGATTTTTGCCGTTTGTGCTGGCGGGAATCAGCTTCACCACGATCATGGACTTTATGATCATGATGCCGCTCGGACCGCAGTTCAAGCGCATTTTCGATATCGGCCCCGAGATGTGGAGTGCCGTGATTTCATCATACACGTTTTCAGCGGCAGTCTCGGGTTTTGCGGCCATTTTCTTTCTCGATGCATTCGATCGGCGTAAGGCTTTGCTATTTATGTATGCCGGGTTTATTGCTGCCACATTTTTGGTGGGGCTGGCACCGAATATTTATTTGCTTCTCGCCGCCCGGGCGCTGACCGGCCTGTTTGGGGGCATCATCGGGGCTCTCTTGCTCGCCATTGTGGGCGACCTGGTGCCCGGTCCGAAGCGTGGCAAGGCGATCGGAATTGTGATGACGGGTTTTTCGGCCGCCGCTTCACTGGGGGTTCCCCTCGGCCTCCTAATCGGAACTACTTTTGGATGGCGCTTTGCTTTTTTCATGATTGCAGGATTTTCCATGCTGCTCTACATACTCGCCTGGAAAATGATTCCCGCCGTAAATGCGCACATGGGCCGATCGGGAAGCTTGATGCACAATTCCATCAAGGGAATCAAAGCTGTAATCACCGATCGCAATCAATTGCTCGCCCTCCTCTTTATGGTCCTGATCGTTTTCGGTCAGTTCAGCATCATTCCTTTCATCTCACCCTACATGGTGGCCAACGTCGGTTTTAAAGAGATTGAGCTGACATACATCTACCTCGCCGGCGGCTCATTGACTGTGTTTACATCACCTTGGTTTGGTAAGATTGCCGACCGTCGGGGAAAACACCGCACTTTCGGGGTACTCATGCTGCTTTCGCTCATTCCGATTTATGCCATTACCCACATGGAGCCGATTCCCATCGCTTACGTGTTGATTTTTTCGAGCATGTTCTTCGTATTTGCCGCCGGCAGGATGATTCCCGCATCTGCACTGGTGGTGGCTACGGCACATCCTGATTATCGGGGCACCTTCATGAGCATCAGGTCTGTGGCAGTGAGCCTGGGGCAGGGCATTGCTGCCTACTGCGCGGGGCTTATCATTTACGAACTTCCCGACGGCACCCTGTCAAATTTCACGACAGTGGGATACATCGGCATAGGCACGAGCATTGTCTCCTACTTTATTTTGAGAAAAATGGTGGACCGTTATTGAGATGCTTCTGTAAAACGGTTCAAGCGCAATAGAAGATTAGAATTTCTTTGTCAATCAGGGTACCTTGTCTTTTTCTATCCTGCTCGGAATATTTTCGGGTGAGTCACCCCTGATTCTGCGCAATCTTTTTCGGGCTTCGACTACGAACAGGCTTCCGGGAAAATCGGTGATGAGTGTGCGGTACAATTCGCCTGCATTAGTTTCATCATCGAGTTTCTCCTCGTAGAGTTCTGCCATGCGAAACAAGGCGTCATCAGCAACGATATCGAAGTAGTGTTCGGAAGTGACACGGCCGTAATACTCAATGGCACCCTCAATATTTCCTTTGGCTTCAGCTATTTTCCCCTTTTGCATCAGTACATCGTCGGTGATTGAGTGATAGGGATAAAGGGAGGTAATGCTGTCCAATGTAGCCTCAGCTTCCGCAAAACGGTTTTGGAGGGTCATCAGGTCGGCCCGGGCAAATTTGATCATCGGATCGAGGATGGTGTCGAGGTTGAGGTTGTCGGTGATCAGCAGTGAGAGCCGCATGGCATCGTTGCTGATGAGCTTCGAGGTGCTTCCCTTGAGGACATCCAGTTGGGCCTGCGCCCATTCAAAATCGCCCACGTAGTAACTGATGCGTGCATTGAGCAATTTGGCCTCAAATCCGATCAGGTCTTGTTTGAAAGCTTTGTCTACCTGTGAGGCAAGCAGAGAGGCGTCCCAGATATAATCGCGGGCCACGAGGATTTCTGCGAGTTCAAGTTTGATCTCAGCACGGGTTTGTGAGGGTAGACCAGGCATGTCGAGGACTTCGTTGAGGGTAATGGTGGCAGCGAGCATATCGTTGAGGTAAAAGCCTTCGAGTTTGGCTTTTTGACGAAACATGTTCACCGACTCCCGCTGGTTTCCGAGCTCTGCGATGGCGGATTCATAACGCTCACGGAGTCCTTTCAGCTCAGCGGTGTCGACGGGGTAGTTTCTACGTGAAGTTTCAAAATCGGCACGAAGTTCACCCGCTCTTGCATAGACGTAATAATTGTTGTCCCTTCCTTTTTCAGCTACATATTTGTAGCATTTCGAGGCCACTTCATATGCCCCGTTGTTCATTGACAATGTCGCGAGATTCAGCACGCGCTGTCCGTCTTCATTAAGGCGCTTGTCAATGGCTTTGAGTTGAACATAAGCCGAGTTGAAGTCCCGCTTTTGGAGAAACAGCCAGGTGAGCATTTCTGCAAACGTGGTTTCTCCCGGGTCTTTTTGTACCCTGCGCAGCAGCTCTTTTCTCAAAAAGTCGGTCTCGTCGTTTTCTTCGTTGAGGTCCATGCTTCGGTTTAAGGCATTCTGCACGGTTTGGAGGTAGGCCGTATTGAAGCTGATCAGGTCGAGGTACTCGGAAATCATCCGCTCTTTGTCGCCCATGGTACCATACAGGCTCGCTATTTCGTAGCTGAAGGGATACTTCCCATCGAGCATTTTCTTGCCCTCCTTGTAGGTTTCGAGCGCCAGTTCCAGCTTGTTTCGTCTAATAAATTCATTGGCTGTGCGGATGATCATACCTTGACTGGCGGGCAGGTTGTCGATAGCCTCTTGATACGCTTTGCTTGCTTCTTTATCATCGCCGGTGAGCTCGTACAGCCCTCCCAGGTCGATGTAGTAAATGTTGGATTTGAAGCGCTTCATGTGCTTTTTCACGAGCTTCTCCGCATCTTTGTACTCCTTAAGTTCTGTGAGTGATTGAAAGAGGGCGGTAAAATTGGCGCTTCCTGGATTCGTATCGTAGAGCTTTTCGTAGTAGAGTCTAGCTTTTTCAAATTCGCCCGATTCGAAATAGTAAGCAGCCAGTTGCTCATCACTGGTGCCTTGTGAAAGGGCAGGTGCTGCTGAAAAAATAAGAAGCGTAAATAAGATGTAAAGTCTCTTCATTTCTGCTCGTGGATCAAATTCTGTTCCAGGCTGTCCATTTTTTGATGCCAGACTGCTTTGGCTGCCATTTCTTCATCTGCATGGTTCATCACCTTTTCGGCTTCGGCCAGAGCCTTCGCAGCAAACCGGCGTTCGTGGTTCACCAGGTACCTAACGCTGTCGGAAGGCAAAAGATTGCTTTCCAGGTCGTGGTTCAGTGCCTTGAGTTGATTGTGTGATCGCCTCAGCTTTGAACTTACAATTCCTGATTCAACGCTGAATGGATGATAAGGTTCACCCATCGCGCTGAGATCAGCGAGGGCTTGGGCTTCTTCGGCAGTCAAGATGTGGCCTTCTACTTTCAGCGCTGCTTCGAGGGTTTGCAAACGATCCAGACGGTTGCTCCGGGATTCATTGATGGCACTGTCGTCGAATTCCTCAAGCGCGGTGATGGATTCTTCGAGGCTTTGGACGGTCACATTATTGGCGTCCACCTCGGTGCGGTAATGCCCGCCTATGCCGCAAGCCGTTACCAGTATAGCCAGTACCGCTATGCAGGTAAAGCGCTTCATCCTTCGATGCGTTCAAATCCTGTGTAAGAAACAAGCACTTCCGGGACGGCGATCCCGCTTTCGTCCTGGTTGTTTTCCAGCAGGGCTGCCAGAATCCTCGGGAGTGCAAGGGCCGAGCCGTTGAGGGTGTGAACGAGCTCCGTTTTCTTCTCGCCCGCCTTGCGGTAACGGCATTTGAGGCGGTTGCTTTGGAAAGCTTCAAAGTTAGACACTGAGCTTACTTCAAGCCATTTGTCCTGGGCGGCGCTGTACACTTCAAAATCGTAGGTGGTGGCGGCCGCAAAGCCCATATCGCCTCCGCAAAGGCGCAGGATGCGGTAGGGGAGGCCGAGTTTTTCCAGAAGGGTTTTTACGTGATCCACCATTTCACCTAGTACTTTATAGCTCTCTTCGGGCTGTGCAATCTGCACGATTTCGACCTTATCGAATTGGTGGAGCCGGTTGAGCCCGCGCACGTCCTTGCCATATGAGCCGGCTTCGCGCCTGAAGCATGGCGTATAGCCGCACTTTTTTACCGGAAGGTCACCCTCGTCGAGGATCACGTCCCTGAACATGTTGGTGACGGGCACCTCAGCAGTCGGGATGAGGTAGAGGTCGTCTTCGCCGATGTAGTACATCTGCCCCTCTTTGTCGGGGAGCTGCCCGGTGCCAATCCCCGAGTCTTCGTTGACCACAAGCGGTGGAATCACTTCTGCATAGCCCGCTTCGGAAGCCATATCGAGAAAAAAGTTGATCAGGGCCCGCTGAAGCCGCGCCCCGGCACCGGTGTAGACGGGGAATCCCGCTCCGGTGATTTTCACGCCCATCTCAAAGTCGATGAGTTTATATTTGGCGGCGAGTTCCCAGTGGGGAAGGGCATGCTCACCGAGTTCGGGCAGCTTACCGGCGCTGAACACTTCTTCGTTGTCCTCAGCACTTTTACCTGTGGGCACATCCTTGTGGGGAGCGTTGGGTATTTGGTACATCACGGCGTTCAGGTCGCCATCCACGCTGTTGAGGTCTGTTTTCAGGTCTTGCGTTCTGCTTTTAATTTCAGCCACGCGGGTTTTGATTGCTTCGGCAGCGTCTTTCTTGCCGTCGCGCATGAGGGTACCTATTTCCTTGGAAGCTTTGTTGACTTCAGCTTGTAGGTTTTCGAGTTCTGAAAGTATTTTTCGCTTCTCAATATCCAGCTCCAGGGCTTTATGTACAAAACCTTCCAGTTCTTTATTGCAACGCCTTGCAAGTCGGTTCAGGGCCTCTTCTTTTTGCTCGCGCAAATACTGTAGTGTCAACATGTGCTTTTATTTCAAGGTTCGAAATTAAGAATATTGTCTCCGTCGGGCATAAAAAAACTCCCGACAAAGCAGGAGTTTTTTAATGGGGGTTTGAAATTTGTAATCCTTACTTCTCGGAGGAAGGTACGATGGATACAAATGACTTGTCATCACGTCGCTTTCGGAATTCCACCACGCCGTCGGTGAGGGCGTAGAGGGTGTGGTCCTTGCCCACGCCCACATTAATTCCGGGATTGTGCTTGGTTCCGCGCTGACGCACGATGATGTTTCCGGCGATGGCCTCCTGGCCGCCAAATATTTTTACTCCGAGACGCTTACTATGTGATTCGCGTCCGTTTTTGGAACTACCGACTCCTTTCTTATGTGCCATTGTTCGTTGGTTTTATGAGGTGGGTGTATCGTTTCCTTTGTCGGAAGCTTTGGGTTTTGTCTCTTCCGCTTTGGAAGGTTTTGCTTCGGGCTTGGCCTCTGCTTTGGCTTCCTTTTTCGGTTCGGCTTTGGGCGCAGCTTTTACCTCCGCTTTTGGCTCTGCCTTGGATTCTGCTTTCGGCTCAGCTTTGGCTTCCTTTTTCGGTTCGGCTTTAGCTTTTTTCTCAGCGGCTCCGTTCAGGGAGATGCCTTCGATGGCAATTTTGGTAAATTGCTGGCGGTGGCCGTTTCGGGTTTGGTAACCCTTACGACGCTTTTTCTTAAAGACGATTACTTTATCGCCTTTCAGGTGCTCCACTACCTTGGCGGTAATGCTCGCTCCTTCTACAGCAGGGGCGCCAACACTGATCTTTCCGTCATTGTCCACCAAAAGAACTTCTCCGAGGGTGATTTTGTCACCCTCCTTGCCGCTCAGTCGGTGTACGAAAAGGTGTTGATCTTTCTGTACTTTAAACTGTTGCCCCGCTATGTTTACTACTGCGTACATGGCTTGTTTGTTTAGATTTATCCCATAAAGGGGCGCAAAGATAGTGAATGCCTACCTTATACCAAATACCAAACTATTTTTTATTTCCCGTTCGGTTGATCAGCATGATTCCTCCGAGCATGGTCACTCCGCAAATAACCTGTACGGCACCAATGGTTTCTCCATCAAACACTCCCCAGAGCACGGCAACCAACGGAACCAGATAGGTCACGGACGAGGCAAACACTGTATCCGTTTCTTGCACGAGTTTGTTAAACAGGATGAGTGCCAGTGCTGTGCCGACCACAGCGAGCACAGCGATAGCGCCGAGCCCGTAAAGGGCACCATCATACTCCGTCACCCTGTGCGCAAAGTCGGTGTAGAGCAGCACCGCAGCACCTATAGGGCTCACCAGGATCAAGGCCAGACCGGTAATAGCCACCGCTGACTCTTTTTGTAGAAACTGCTTAATAAAGTTGAGACTAATGGCGTAGCACAAGGTGGCCGCCACCACAAGGGAAGCATATCCGAGGTGAATGGGCTTCGCGTCAAAATCGCCTGCAGCGAGCAGAATACCCGCAGCGGAAAATAAACCGATAAAGATACCTGCCCACTGCGCGGGTTTTACCTTGACGTGAAAAATGAAGACCGCGATGAGCACGCTAAACACGGGAACCAGCGCGTTGAGCATGCCTGCCAGGGCACTGGGTATGTGGGTCTGGGCTTTCGCAAAAAGAAATGCAGGGAGGGTATTGCCGAAAAGGCCCACGGCCAGAAAATATTTCCACCTGCCTCCACGGAGTAATTTCCACCGCCACAATGCCAAGGGCATCATAAAAAGGGCGGCAAAAAGGATGCGCATTGCACCCACCTGAAAATCAGTGAATAGCTCTTCTCCGTTGCCGGAAAAGAGGCCGCGCTTGATCAGTATGAATGAGCTCCCCCAGATTGTAGCCAGGGTACAGAGCATGACCCAATGTCGGAGTTTAGCCAATGTTTTGAAAAAATTGTCGCGAAGCTACGCTTTAGAATTGTTGTCAGAACCGAATCTCCTTACATTTGTTCAGTAATTGACAAGGTATCACCGAACCAATTTTAAAAGAGATGAAAGTATTATTCAAAATTTCTGTTGTCATATTTCTTGGTGTAGCGATGACAATTAGCGGATGCACCCCGCAGGAAGCCGAGACTGTCGAAAGCAATATTTCGGAGCAATCGGACGTGCAAATTTTGAGAACCACGGTGGAGTCAACCACAGGTGTCGAAAAGTTTACAGCCACTTTGGCCGTTGACGGAATGGGTTGCGCCATGGCTTGCGGCAGCAAAATATCCGGAGCCCTCGCGGGACTCGACGGCGTTGTAAAGACCGACATAGACTTTAAGGGCGCCGGAGAAAGCAATAGCGTAATTGTGGAATATGACGCGAGTAAAGTGTCTGAGAGTAGCATGATCGATGCAGTAAACGAATTGAAAGGAGGCCATTACGAAGTGAAGTCTGTGGCGGTGATCCATCACAAGCCTGCTGGTGAAACTCCTGCGGCAAATGAAGACAGCAAAAAAGAAAAGGTCAGCGCCATCGCACCTAAGTTACAATATGAACTCCCTAACATCTTCAGTGTTTTTTCCAGACTCTTTTAAAATAATTCTCGTGCAAAACTTTAAACAACCCCTCCTTGCGAGGGGTTTGTTTTTGTATAGTTTTCACTTCTGAAAAACATGGTGCAACGGATGCAAAATATCCTGTTCAGGTTGGCAGTGGCCTCATTGACGATGGTGCTGCTTACAGTGCTGGCAGGCAGTATAGTTCGAATGTCGGGATCCGGGATGGGTTGCCCTGACTGGCCAAAATGTTTTGGATATTACATTCCACCCACTGACGTTGAAACACTGACCTGGAAAGAGGGACGCTCTTTCAAAAAGGGGAATATGATTTTGCTCGACGAGCGATTTTATACTGCAAAAAGCGACTTTGAAGCGGGCAATGATTTTGAAAAATCAAACTGGGAGCTCTACACCAAGCACGATTATAATGTATTCAATCCGGTGCACACATGGATCGAGTTTGTCAACCGCTTTATTGGTGCACTAACGGGACTTCCTGTATTGGCCTTTTTTGGATTTTCACTCTTTTATTTCAGAAGGAACCCTGTAGTTACCCTATTGGGAGTTGGAGGGTTGGCATTGCTTGGCTTTGTGGCATGGCTGGGTAAGTTGGTGGTCGATGGAAATTTGATTCCCCACAGCATCACCTATCACATGTTTTCGGCCTTAGGATTGGTGGCGACTTACTCCTTTCTTGCGGCCAAACTCAAAGTGCACGAATTTGCTTTTCAGGCCCGTCGTGATTCTCGAATACTAACACTCGGCGCTGTGTGCGTCTTGCTGGTAATTCTTCAAATAGCTATGGGCACCGAGGTACGCGAAGCTGTTGATGCCTTGATGAGCACCGGAGAATATTCAAGGGATGCCCTGGTAGAATCCTTGCCGTTCATATTTAAGATCCACCGTTCTTTCAGCATTGCCGTACTTCTCGCCACGGGACTTTTTGCCGCATGGCTCATCCGCACCCGCACCATTTCTATGTGGCCGCGTGTGCTTCTGGCAGTCGTCGTCCTTGAGGTACTCGCGGGAATGGGTTTGGCTTATTTGGGAATGCCCGCCCTTCTGCAGCCCGTGCATCTGCTGCTGGCTGTGGTAAGTTTTTCGCTCATCGTTTTCTTAATGGTCGCTTATTACAGGAAGACCCTTGCCGCGGAACGGGCAGTTTGATTATTGATTGTCTATAAATGCAAGTGGCTGAATCGGAAAGTTCATAGGCAAGTACTCAAGCCAGGTCGAAGGTATGGTGCAGCCCCAATCGAAAATCAATCAAGAGGGCGTAAGTTCTGCAGCCTGCCACTACTTCCAGACAAAGGAGTCGATCACATGCCGCAAGTCCCCCTTCACATGCTTCAGCACAGGCCGAATGGAATCCTGGTTGGGCTTGGCCTCAAAATAAAGCGAAGCTCGAACGAAATGATTCGTGCTGTCAGTGAGGTAAAATTGATAATGTGATGCCACTCCGCCATCGATGTCATAAGCCATTCCAAAAACACGGCTTTCAGCGTTGCTAAGCACTTCAGATTCGATCCTGCCCGCCTTCACGTGGTGCTCGTAGGCCATGTTTCGGGCTTCTTCCATAAACTCCCGCAGGTTGTCGTCAAGCTCCTTGTAGGTGAAGTGCACCCGTGCTTTGTAGCGCGGGTAGTACATGTCAAACCAGCAGATTTCGCCCGACTTGCCGCCTTCAAAAAATTCGAGCCGGCTTTGATCGGAAGTTTCGAAAGCGAACGGGCAGTCCAGGTCTTTGTAGGTGTATTCGCTTTCGGGAATATCGATCCTGAAATACCCCATGGGTAATGGCGTGGGATCTTCGCCTGTGCAGGAAGCAAGTGCCGTAATGATAAAAATTGCAAAGGCCTTTTTGATCATGATCGTTTGGAGTCTTCTTCTGTTTCGACGATTTCCGGAAGGGTGATTTTTACACGCTTCACCCTTCGCTTGTCTGCTGCTTCTACTGTAAAGAGATAATCTTCAAAACGCACTTTTTCGTTCTTCGGCGGAATTTTGCCTGATATCTCCAAAATGAATCCTGCCAAAGTATCGGATTCTCCCTTGGCATCTTCAAAATTTTCGCCCTCAATGTCGAGGATTTTGTAAAGATCTACCAGTGGGGTCTTTCCCTCAAAAACGTAATTGCGGTCCCTCCGTACTCATCGACCACGATGGCCATGTGCACTTTCTTCACCTGAAATTCCTGCATGAGGTCATCCAGCTTTTTGTTTTCGGGAACGAAATAAGGTTTGCGCAAAAGCTTTTGCCAGTGGAGGTCGTCCACTTCTGAGTGGGGCAGGAGGTCTTTCAGGTAAAGTATTCCCGCCACATTGTCGAGCGAGTTGCGGTACACCGGCACACGCGAATAGCCATTTTCGAGCAGTTCTTCCAACAACTCGGCATAGGGCGTTTCGTACTCAAAAGACAGTACCTCGGTACGCGGTGTGAGAATTTGCTTTACATCAGTGTTACCGAACCGAACGATGCCCTTAAGGATTTTCTCTTCTTCGGGGGTGGTTTGCTCGTCCCTGGTTAATTCGAGCGCATGTTCGAGTTCATCTGACGAGTATTCCGTGGTTCTCTTTTTTACGCGTTTGTGGATGAAATCAGTGCTCGAAATAAGGATGCCACTCAGGGGATAAAATACTTTGTTGAGCGCAGTCAGTGGCAGGGCCATGATGTAAGCCAGCTTGAGTGGGTGGTTGGTGGCGTAAACTTTTGGAATGACCTCTCCCAGGAGGAGCAGCAGGAAGGTTACCACACCAATTTGCAGCACCAAGGACACCCAAGCCGGATTGTCTTCGAAGTTAAAGCTCTCGGCTACGATGTAAGAAGAGAGAATGACAATGGCCACGTTTACAAAGTTATTTGTAATAACAATGGTGGCCAGCAGCCTTTCGGGTGCATCATTGAGTTTTAAAATGCGATCGGCGTTGTCGGTCTTGTCATTGGCTAGTTCTTCTTTTTCAGCAGGCCCTAGCGAGAAGAAGGCTACTTCTGAACCGGAAACAAGAGCGGACATAAACAGCAGCACAACTTCAACGGCGATTGCAACACCTACTGTTGCCGATATCGGGTTGAAAAGTGAAAGGAGGCAACTCAAATACAGTAAACTCGGAGGTTCCAAAGGTTTTCAGGTTGGTTGAATCTGCTTAGCGAGAAAATCAGAAGGGCAGATCGTCTTCGTCATTGCCGCTATCGCCGGCAGGGGCTGCGCTTTGAGGTTGGGTTTGGGGTTGCTGCTGCGTTGATTGTCCGCCGCTGTTTTGCGCTTCTTGCGGGCGTTCCCCACCGCCCGACCTGCCGAGCAGCTGCATGTTGTCAGCTACTATTTCCGTGGTGTATCGATCGTTGCCTTCCTGATCTTTCCACGATCGGGTTTTCAACTTACCTTCTATGTACACCTGTTTTCCTTTGGTGAGGTATTTTTCTGCTACGTCGGCCAGGCCGCGCCACACTACCACATTGTGCCATTCGGTTTGCTCGATGCGCTGCCCGTCTTTGGCCGTGTAGGCCTCACTCGTTGCGATACGCAGGCGCGCAAGCTTTGCTCCGCTTTCTAATGTTCTCACTTCGGGATCGATTCCGAGGAAGCCCAAAACAATTACTTTATTAACGCCTGACATGAGATGTACTTTTAAATGTTGTTGTGATAAGAATTAATACAAAGATAAAAACTTAGTCACACCCACCCGCTTTTCCGCAAATACTTATGAACGAGCACGGGAACTGCGACTGCCTCGATATCATCCCGCTCTACGAGTTTGTATATGTCGCCTTTCGGCAAATTTCCACTAACCCTGAACCGCCAAAACTTGGCCTCGATGCGCCGGTGGGTGAGTTGGTGGGTGCATTCAAATTCGGGAGCGCCCGGCACCCTATCGATATTCATGCCCTCAAATTCGCCCTTTAGATGAGCTGCAAAATCGATGGGTGAAAGTTCTTCCTGCCCTTCGAGTGACACAAAATCATTCAGCCCCTGCCAGATGTCTTTCTCAATCCGCGACCGAAACACGATGCCGTTCTCATTTTCCAAAACAGCGTAGTGAATGTACCGAAGCTTCTGTTTGGCTTTTTTGATTTTTACAGGACGCATACTGGTGGTTTTTCGCCGACGTGCCAGGCAGTGGCTTCTGAGGGGGCATATGTTGCATCCCGGATTTTGCGGCGTGCAGATCAGGGCTCCGAGTTCCATAATGGCCTGGTTGTGCAAATCGGGATGTTCTCGATTGAGGCATTCCGCAGCCAGAGAATTGATGGTTTTGATACCCTCAGTTCCGTTGATGGCCAAATCTATGTCGAAAATGCGCGAAAGCACTCGGCTCACATTCCCGTCTACCACGGCGTGCGGCAATTTAAAGGCAAAGCTTGCAATGGCTGCGGCAGTATATGGACCAACTCCTTTAAGATCCAATAATGAATCATAAGTGCTTGGAAAATTACCGTCCAGCTTTTTATCGATGTAAATAGCTGTATCGTGAAGGTTTCTAGCTCTGGAGTAATAGCCCAGTCCCTGCCAATTTTTGAGCACATCATCCCTTTTTGCCTTTGATAGGAATCCAATGTTAGGATAAGTGTTAACGAATCTTAAATAGTATTCCATGCCTTGGTCGACCCTTGTTTGCTGAAGGATGATTTCGGAGAGCCATATCTTATAAGGATCATCAGTGTCTCTCCAAGGTAAGTCCCTTTTGTTCTGTAAGTACCATGAGATCAATGGTTCAGATATATTCATGTGCTAATGTGTTAGGTTTCATAGGTTAAAATACCCTTTTAAGCGAAAATGCCTTTTGAACATACACTTTATCAAGTATCTTTGCGCCCGTCAATTCTCAGTTTATTTAATAATCACGCCTAAGTTTTTCAAACTATGACTAAAGCAGACGTTGTTTCTGAAATTTCAGAACAAACAGGAATCGAAAAAGTAGCAGTACAAACCACCGTAGAGGCATTTATGACTTCTGTAAAGAAGGCCCTCACTTCAGGTGAAAACGTATACCTGCGCGGATTCGGAAGTTTTATCGTTAAAGAACGCGCCGAGAAGATCGGTCGCAACATTTCAGCGAAAGAGCCCATCGTAATTCCTGCACATAACATTCCAGCCTTCAAGCCTTCTAAATCTTTCGTTGAGAAAGTAAAGAAGAATGTAAAGGTAAAGAAGTAAGTTTATCATGAAAGGCTCGCTGAAGATACAGCTTACATTGGTTGCAGCGGGCTTGCTGATAGCGGTCGGGTTGGCTTTTGCTCCGCGGATTCCCGCAGACAAACGATTAATTTCGGAAGCCACCCCGACCGACTTGAAGCTCATGCAGGCAGTTGGCATGGTGCAAAACGGAGAAAATCCGATGGAAGGCATCATGATGCTACGAGAAATTTTGGAAGAAGATTCCACCCAAGTGGATGCACATTGGCATCTCGCACAATTTTCCGTAACTTCGCGTCAAATTGAAAACGCTGCTTTTCGTTTCGAAAAAGTGGTGCAATTGGATAAAGGCAGTAAGTACCCCGAAGCGTACTTCTGGCTCGGCCAGACAAAAGTAGCTTTGGGACAGGATAAAGAAGCCATC
The DNA here is from genome assembly GCA_020200995.1 of Flavobacteriales bacterium. GTDB lineage: Bacteria > Bacteroidota > Bacteroidia > Flavobacteriales_D > Cryomorphaceae > T3Sed10-241. Next base: position 6,369 of record JAIVHQ010000208.1, on the reverse strand, counting down.
GATTTGCTTCAAAAATATTTGACACTCGAGACTGATACAGTCGTTATTGAAGGCGTACGCCGCATGATCAATCAGTTGGAAAAAGAATTATTAACGAATTAAAATTACGCACTATGCCAAGCGGTAAAAAGCGCAAACGCCATAAGATGGCTACGCACAAACGCAAAAAGCGTCTTCGTAAGAACCGTCACAAGAAGAAGAAATAAGCCACTGCGGCTTCTTCAACCTCGCACTTGCGGGGTTTTTCTGCAAGGCAATCTTTTGATAAGGTTGCTTTCGTGATTTTTTTACTAAACGCATACACTCGTGAATCTTGAGCTTGTAGTCAATGCCAAGGCCAACGAAGTTGATATTGCTTTACTTAAGGACAAGGTTCTTACTGAGCTGCACAAAGAAAAAGGAGGCCAGGATTTTACCGTAGGTGACATATACCTCGGAAAAGTTCACCGGGTAATCCCCAGCCTCAACGCAGCATTCGTAGACGTAGGATATGAGAAAGATGCTTTTTTGCACTACCTCGACTTGGGTCCCCAATACCGATCGCTCAACAAATTCGTTAAGCGCACACTTACAGGTAAACAGGACACTCCCGATCTCACCGATTTTCAGGTAGAGGAGGACATTGATAAAAATGGCAAGATCAACGACGTGGTTTCAGGAAGCCAGCACATCCTTGTGCAAGTTGCCAAAGAACCAATATCGTCAAAAGGCCCACGGCTTACATCCGAAATTACCCTCGCCGGCCGGTACATGGTACTCGTGCCTTTCGGGGAAAAAATATCCCTCTCCCAACGCATCAAAAACAGCGAGGAGAGAACACGCCTGAGAAGGCTGATCCAAAGTATTAAACCAAAACGCTTCGGCGTAATCGTGCGAACCGTCGCCGAAAACAAGAAAGTGGCCGAGCTCGATGCCGACCTCCGCAACCTTGTAGAGCGGTGGAATAAACTCCACGAAAATCTCAAAACAGCATCCCCGCCCAAGCGGGTGCTCGGTGAGATCAATACCACCTCTTAGGCAGCATTCGGTAAGCAGGTCAACCTCAAAAGCGGTGCCTACCTGATTATCGAGCATACCGAAGCCATGCACGTCATCGACGTGAACAGCGGCAGCCGCAAAGGCGGCGACCGCGGTCAAGCGCAAAATGCGCTCGAAACCAACCTCGAATGTGCCGAAGAAATTGCAAGGGTTCTGCGCCTGCGCGACATGGGCGGCATCATAGCCATCGACTTTATCGACATGCACACCCGCGCCCACCAGCGCCAGCTTTACGATAAGCTGAAGGACTGCATGAAGGACGACAAGGCCAAGCACAATGTGCTTCCGCCGAGTAAATTCGGCGTGGTGGAAGTGACCCGTCAGCGCGTGCGCGAGGTGACCGATATCACCACAGAAGAGGATTGTCCCTGCTGCGGCGGTACAGGAAAGGTGGAAGCCACCATCCTGATCACCGATCAGATTGAGAATAATTTGCGCTACATTGTCGAAGAGTTCAAGCAGAAGAAAGTAACCCTGAAGGTGCACCCCTTTATCGCGGCCTACCTCAAGAGCGGATTGATTTCTATGCGGATGAAGCTCGCCATGAAGTACAAAATCTCACTGAAAGTGCTGGGTGATGAAGACTTGCCTTATTTGAAGTTTGTTTTTCTGAATGCCAAAGGCGAACCCATAGACGGCTAAATAGAGGCTATCCATAAAGTTCATTCTCGGCGTTTCACTTGGCTTGAAAACAGTCATTGACATTAGTCAACTCCTTGTTTTCAATCCCGCGTGCGCCTTGATAATGAACTTTCTGAATCAGCCTCTCAAGTCTTTGGAAGCAAAAAGAATTGTGATTGTCTTTAGAGTCCGAGAGCTGCGTTATGCTCGGCCCCAAAATCCTCATTTACCATTAGTAAACTGCGGTTTTGGAACCTTCGCAAGCCTTGCTCTTGAACTCTAAACTCCAGACACGTTTCTGAATGGCTTACACTTATTCTGTATTGAGTCATCCCGCCGCGGCGGGGCTCCTTGTTTTTAAGCCTGCGTGCGCCCATGCTTTCAGCTTGGTCCGAGGACTTGATAATGAACTTTCAGAATCAGCCTCTCAACTCTGTCGGACAGAAAATAAATTAGATTGTCTTTAGAGACACGACATTACGCAGCTCTCGAACCATAAAAACAGACACTATATCATTCCACGTGACTTCAGCTGCAGATACCGGTTAATGGTATTCACCGAAAGCTCTTCCGGTGTGCCTGTGATGGTGTGAATGCCTCGGTTGCGAAGTTTCTTGGCGATTTCATTTCGCTCGTGGAAGTATTTCTCGGCGAGGGTGCGGCGGTAGATCGAATCGATGCTGTCTTTGGGCAGCTTTGATGCTTTTTCGAGTGCGGCGTCTTTAAATAGCACCGTTACCAGCAGGTGTTTTTTACTGATCTTTTGAAGGATGGGCATGGCCCTGTCCAGCATCTGGGGTGTTTCGAAATTGGCGAAGAGAATCACCAAACTCCGGTTTTTTGCCAGGCGATCGAGCGAGCGGTAGAGCAATTCATACCCGGGTTCGCGGTCGCGCTCCGTCTCGGCGTAGAGCGATTCCAGGATTTTCTGTAGCTGCCCTTTTCTGTTTTCAGCGCGCAGGGCGGTGCCGATTTTATCCGAAAAGGAAATCAGCCCCACCTTGTCGTATTTTTTCAGCGCTACGTTGCTCAGCGCGAGGGTCGCGTTAATCGCATAGTCGAGGAGGGAAAGGTCGTTGAATGTGAGTTTCATGGCCCGCCCCTTGCTGATCACACAGTAGAGGTTTTGGCTGCGCTCGTCCTGAAACTGGTTCACCATCAGCTCACGGGTTTTCCCCGTGGCTTTCCAGTTGATATTTCGGTAATCATCGCCCTCCACGAAAGGGGTGATCTGCTCAAACTCGTAGCTCTGACCCATCCGGTTCAGCTTTTTGGTGCCCGCCTGAAAAGTGTTTCGGCTGAAGGCCATCATTCCCGTCTTTCTCATTTGTAAAATGCTCGGGTAAACGGGTGTATCGGCGGCGGTGGGCAGGGTCACCATGCGGCGCACGAGGTGGAGCGGGCTCTCGATCAGCAGACGCGTATTGCCAAAGCTGTAGATGCCCCGATTCACAGGCCGGATATCATACCCCACCTTTCGCGGCCCGGGCGACATTTTGAGATCTACCCCAAAATTTCGCTCCTGAAGCTGTACAGGCAGCTCATCGATCACATTTACATCGAGGTTGAAACTGCCCTCGTAGTCGAGTTCGAGCACGATCTTAACCGTATCGCCGATGCCGAGCACGCGCGGGGTGATGCGCCTTGCGGCAAATTTCAACTTCGGGTTGAAGAGCAGTACCGCATCGGCAACGGTAAATCCGATGAGGAGCACAACCACCACCTTCCCGAGAATAAGCAACGGCGGAATCACAAACCCGAACGCACAGAGAAACACCGCAGCGGCTCCCGTCGAAAAAAACAACGGCGTCAGGAAAAATGATTTCAAAAGGCTTTTTCTCATCTCGGGACTTCGATCTTGCGCAGGAGGCCTTCGATGATTTCCTTCACGGCGATGCCTTCAATTTCGCGGTCGTAGCTCAGGATGAGGCGGTGGTTGAGCACGGGGTAGGCCGCCCGCTTCACGTCGTCGGGGGTTACGAAATTTCGCCCGGCCATCAGCGCGAGTGCTTTGGAGGCCTTCATGATGCTCAGCGAAGCACGTGGCGATGCACCGAGGTAAAGATCGCTGTTATTTCGTGTCAGCGAGATGATCTGTGCAATGTACTTGATCAGGTCGGCCTTGATGTAGACTTTCTCGACGTAGCCGCGAAATTTCAGAATCTCTTCCGCGCTCACCACCACGCCCACGCCTCCCTCGCCACGGCCGTAAAAGTCGCTGCTGAAGCGGTTCAGCATCTCTTCCTCCTCTGCAGCCGATGGGTAGTCTACTTCAAGCTTGAACATGAACCGGTCGAGCTGGGCTTCGGGAAGCTTGTAGGTGCCTTCTTGTTCCACGGGGTTTTGCGTGGCCACCACAAAGAAGGGTGCCTTCATGGGGTGGGTGGTCCCGTCTACCGTCACCTGCTCCTCTTCCATGACTTCCATCAGGGCGGCCTGCGTTTTGGCGGGGGCGCGGTTGATCTCATCGATCAGTACCACCTGGCTGAATACAGGCCCTTTTTTGAAGTAAAACTCTGACCGCTTCATATCGAAAATGCTCGTGCCGATGATGTCGGTGGGCATGAGGTCGGGGGTGAATTGAATCCGGGAAAAATCCACATCGATACAGCGCGCCAGTAATTTGGATGTCAGTGTTTTTGCAATGCCGGGCACCCCTTCCATCAGCACATGACCATTTGTGAGGATGGCCGCGATGAGCAGGTCGATGATGTGGCGCTGGCCGATGATCACCTTGCCCATCTCGTCTTTCACCGCATTCACCGCGCGCTGCACTTCGAAGGCCTCGATGGTGTGCTCCTCCCGCGTGGCATCGGTAGAAGTTACCGGGTCAACGAGAGGTTCGGTGCCGGCATTTTCTGCATCGGCGGGATTGTCGGTTTTTTCCGGTTCGCCCGGGGTGAGGGGAGTAGCGGGCTTATCTTTGTCTTCAGACTTGTCGGTTCCTTCAGACTTGTCCGTGCCTTCGACCCTGCCTGTACTTTCGGGATTTTCCGGATTTTCGGCATTCGCACCGGTCGGCTTGTACTTGTCGTTATCGTTTTGTTCTATGGACATTTGGCGTAAAATTCAGTTATTTTTCTATCGATTTCAATGAGTTCTCTGTCGGTGAGGCTCGAGTTATGTGAAGCCCTGTGGAGGTTCTGAAACAGCGCATCGGAAGTTTCGACAGGGATCTGCATTTTCTCTTGTACCTCTTCGTAAAAGCCCTTTTCGGGAAATGACCGCGAAATGCGGTAAGCCGCACGCAGGTGGGCCGTGAGCATCTTCATCTGCAAGCCTGCAATGTGCTTGTGGTTGCCCTCCTTTCGGTAAAAACGTGACATCACATCAAGAAAGTTTAGTGCATCATTTTCGGGGCGCACCATTACAGGCAGCACGCGTTGGTTGCGCCGCACCGTGTTGAGCACATAGACCAGCGATAGCAGGAGCACCAGGTACCAGGCCCACCGCAATGCCTCGTTTCCCAGAATAAACCGAAGCGGACTCTCCGTGAGCAGCGGCCGGTTCGG
>JAIVHQ010000208.1:0-1149 GCA_020200995.1 Flavobacteriales bacterium | reverse complement strand
TCGGCTGAGATGTAATTGATGTAGTCATTTTCGATCGCCTCAAACCCGCCTGCCTTTTCCACCGTCGCCGATTCGCACATCTGCACGTCGAAATAGGTCCACGGATAGCGCACCAAATCATCCATCACCTGGTAGTGAATCACCGCTTTGGACGTGTCGCCGTTCCATGCAGTGTAGGGTTTGATGCGCTTCGCTTTTCGCGTTTGCAGCCACTTGCCGCTCGGGGGAGTGCCGCAGCGATCGGCGATGCGCTCCAGCAGGATGTGTGGGTTGGAAGCGCTGATGAATACGGTGTTGCCCTTTTCGGCAAAAGCCATGAGGCGGTTGGCCTCCGTGGAGTCGATGTACACCCGTCCGTCGATGTAGACAAGGTTGGCACCTGCAGCGGCCGAGTAGGCCGTGTCGAGGCTCAGGTTGTTGATGACTTCAAACTTTTGATCGGGAAAGAAGTCGGCGAAGAGCTCCGTAAATATGCTCAGGTCGTAAGGCTGCTCTCCCTCGTTTTCATAGGTTTCTGTCCAGTTGTACCGCTGCTCCCGGTTGGTGAACCACACCACGAGAAAAATTCCTGCGAGCAATACCACCCCGATAAAAATGTAAGTGCCCTTGCTACCCTTCATGCCCTGTGCTGTTTATGAAGGATTGAAATGCAGGCTCATGCCGCTTAAATTCCTCTTCGGTGGCCCGGCCTTCGCCAAACCAGATCAATTCGTAAATCCCGGTGAGCTTTCCGAATGCCTCGGCCGTGGTTCGTTCTCGCAATTCGCTCACGTATTCCCAATTCGTCTTTTCGGGTTTCACCGTCACTTTTCCCGAAAGGGCCAGCCTGCTCAGGGCGATGCAGTAGAGCAGCCTGACGGCTTCGCGGTAATTTCCTGATTTTCGCGCTTCATTGAGGGCAGCGTTCAAAACGTCCAGGGGCGTTTCGGGGTCGGGTTCCTCGATAATTTCCGCGCCGATGGGCTTTTTCTTGCCCTGCACCTTAAAATTCACTACACCGAGGAGCTTGAGCACGAGAAAAATCAAGCCCACCACGAGCACCAGCGCCACGCCGTATTTCAGCAGCTCGATGAATACGAGCCAACCGAATGAGGACGAACTTTCGGCGGCGTCAGCAATCTCGGGAGCGGTTTCACTGTAGTCGACCCC
>JAIVHQ010000421.1 GCA_020200995.1 Flavobacteriales bacterium | reverse complement strand
CTTCAAGATTCTCCGAAATGTAGATTTTCAGACCGTTTTCGAGGGTGTAAATTTTTGCATTCAGGGGATCGCCGGGCACCGTTTCATAGGTGTAGCGCGATTCTTTGCTCTCTTGCTCAGGTGAACACGAAATGAGTACGGCGCCGGAAGCCAAAGCCACGGCGATAAACAGATTCTTGATTTTCATGTAATTGATTTGATGACGTCAGCGATGTTGACTAAAAATGTGAAATTAAAATAATTAGTTTAACCGGAAAGGCGTGCTTCGTTGAATTCACATTTTTTGCAGATTGCAATCGGGGCTGCGGCAATCGCTGTTTCCGGAGACGCCACAAATCATTGCTATCTTTGCACCTCAAGATTTACACATGAAAATAGGCATTGTATTGTATCCGACTTTCGGAGGAAGCGGGGTTGTAGCGACGGAACTGGGAAAGGCACTTTCGGAGCGCGGCCATCAAATTCACTTTATAACATACAACCAACCCGTGAGGCTTGGTTCATTCACCAAGAATCTCTTCTACCACGAAGTCAACGTATTCGAGTATCCGCTTTTCGACTACCCGCCTTACGAGACGGTGCTCGCCGGCAAGCTCGTCGACGTTGTCAAGAATGAAAAACTCGACCTGCTCCACGTTCATTACGCCATTCCCCACGCCTCAGCGGCTTACATGGCCCAGCGCATACTGGAATCTCAGGGCATCCACATTCCGTTTATCACCACCCTTCACGGCACCGATATCACCCTGGTGGGTCGCGACCCTTCCTTCGAGCCGGCCATTACCTTTGCCATCAATGCCAGTGATGCGGTGACGGCCGTTTCGGAGAGCCTCAAAAAAGATACGTATGCTCATTTTAACGTCAATCGTGAGATTCATGTAATACCCAATTTCATTTGCCCCGAGCACTATTTGCCAAAGCCCGAAAAGGACTTTCGCAAAGAATACGCTCCCAACGGAGAGAGAATCATTACCCACATCAGCAATTTTAGGCCGGTGAAGCGGGTGGAAGATGTGGTACAAGTCTTCAAGAGGATTTTGGATCAGATGCCCGCCAAGCTCATCCTCGTAGGCGACGGCCCCGACCGCTACAGGGTGGAGCAGCTTTGCCGCGAACTCGGTACCTGCAAGCACACTTATATCTTAGGAAAACTCAAAAAGCCCGAAGAGGTGCTCGGCATATCAGACCTGTTTCTCCTTCATCAGGGATGATGAAAACCTCGACGTGTTTAAAAAGCAAGCCAAAGAGCGCGCTGAAGTGTTCAGCATTAAGAAGATACTACCCATGTACACCGACCTCTACAACCGCGTGCTCGAAAAGAGCTCAAAAGTGGCAGCCGAGTGAAATCCAAAGAAAAACAAGTGAGCCGCCGTGTTACACTGACCCAATCGCCGGAGGCGGCTGAGATTCTGATCACGGGCGACATAGACCGTTGGAAAGTTTCCGCCCTTGCGGCCTGGCTCCTCGCATGGCTGTTTTGCGGGGCTGTGGTAATCCGCGAATTTGTCCTCAACGATGCCCGCGAATTTCGACTGGTGCTCTTCGTCTTTCTCGTTTTTTGGGCCTATTACTTCTGGCGAATTGGCAAGGTTTGGCTGTACCGCAAAAGTGGCTATGAAAAGATCCGCATCACACCCGGAGAAGTCACCCTTTCGCGAAAAACTGCGGGAAAAGTGAAGCCCGCCAGGTACTTTATCGAAAATATCCCCGCATTGAAGCGGATCGATATTCCGGAGAAGTCTTTTGCATTTGCATTCGAAAACCAATGGTGGGTGCTCGGTGGTGAGAAAGTAGGTTTTGACTATGATGGTAAATTTGTGCGTTTCGCCATGCAGCTCGATGAGAAGGAGACCCGTGAAGTGATTGGATTTCTTAACAAGTCGATGTCTAAGTTTCGAACCTGAGTTGGATTGTTATTCGGGTTTAAAGATGTTCATAAAACGCGATATACCAGGCGTATTTTTAAAGCTTTAGCGGGCTAAAGCGAGAAAATACAACGCAGTAGATCGGATTTTATGGACAAGTCTACACCAACTTGCGGACTTATTGCTGACTCACCCGGCCAAAACAGTCATTGAATCCTTTCTCAAACCTTTTATTTTCAGCTAAGCTCCTTGTAAGCAGACGATCTGTACCCTAAAGAATAATTCAAGTCAGGTTCGCAGGAAATCGGTCGTAAACGCCAATCCGCTCAGTCTAGCGGCTTCTCTGCCTTCTTGCACATCGCGCAACCGCATCGCTGCTGCGGTGGGCGATTCTAACACTTCGTCGAGCGCTCGAACCATTCCGTAGGGGATGCCCTCGGCGCTGAGTTTTGACTCCGCTTCTTGTGCCTGCATTTTTTCAAAGGCTTTCGCCAAAATCTCTTGGAGTCCTGAGCGGTGGGTGACCCGCGCAGTATTTGTGGCGAACCGCGGGTCAGTTGATATTTCCGAAATTTCGAGCACCGTACAGAGTTTTTCAAACTGTGCATTACTTCCCACGGCGAGCACCAGCCTGCGGCCATCGGCTGTGAGAAAGGCGTCGCCGTAAGGGGCGATGTTGGGGTGGAGGGTGCCCGCGGGGCCCGCCACGTGGCCGCACATGAGGTAATTGGTCGCCTGATTCGCCAGGGCGGCAAGTGAAGACTTTTCGAGGCTGCACTTCACTTCCGATCCGCGCCCTGTCTTCGCCCTTTTGAGCAAAGCGAGCAGGGCCGCTTCTTTGATCTGATGCCCGGCCAGGATGTCGATGAGGGCCACGGGGAGTTTGGCAGGCAGGGCGGGGTCGGTACCTGTCATGCTGATCCACCCGGTTTCGGCCTGGAGCACCACGTCATAAGCCGCTTTGTCGCTGTGTTCAAATCCGTCGAGACCAATAAAAATCAAATTTTCGTTCAGCGCCGCAAGGTCTGCATAGCCCACTCCGAGTTTGGCGGCGGTTTCTGCCCGGTAGTTGGTGAGCACGATGTCGGCATCTGCTATTTCGGAGTAGAGGCGATCGCGGTCGGCGCTGTCG
>JAIVHQ010000246.1:26875-28644 GCA_020200995.1 Flavobacteriales bacterium | reverse complement strand
GAAGTTACTTCAAGGTCGATTTGAATTTCATCAGCGGCGGTAAGTTCGGCGCATGCTTCTGCGGTGCACCCGTTGGCGTCCGTCACCGTCAGGCAGTAGTTGCCTTCCACGAGCCCTGTGATATTGGCTGAGGTCGAAGTGAAATTACCCGGCCCCGTCCAGCTGTAGGTATAAGGTGCCGTTCCTCCCTCAGCCGCAGTTGTGATCTCTCCGTCATCGGCGCCGCCACATGAAAGGTTTCCACCGTTGGCATATACCAGGGGGGTTAATGTTGCTGTTAATTCCTCAGGGGCTTCCAGCGTAATGCATGCAGATTCGGTGCAATCATTTACATCTGTTACATCTGCACAGTAGGTGCCTTCCGGCAAATTGAACAGATCTTCGTCGGTGCTTGTAAACCCGTCGGGGCCCGTCCATGAGATGGAGTAGGGAGCTGTAGTACCTGAAATGATCAGGTTGATACTGCCGTCCGCAGCTCCCTCGCAGGAAATGTTGCTCCCGTTGGTCACTTCCGCAATTAGCTCAATGCTAAATGCGGGAGGCTCATTGATTTCGAATGCATCTGAAAAAGTGCAGCCGTTGGCATCCTGAACCAGAACGCTGTATTCGCCTGCGGGCAAATTTGTAACCGGGTTGTCAAACACGGGTCCGAATCCACCTGCACCGATCCAAAAGAAGGTGTATCCGGGGGTGCCTCCCGTCGCCACAGCGTTGATGCTTCCGTCGCTCTCGCCGTTGCAGCTGATGTTAAACCCGTTGTCGTAAACAAACGGCTCAAATGCCACCGATATGGGGTCGGGGCCAACTATTTCGATAAATTCGTTTTCAACACATCCATTGTCGTCGATCAATACCACTTCATAAATGCCCGGGCCTACATTGTTTACATTCTGCTGGTTCGAAAAACCGGGGTTGCCCGGCTGATTCCAGGTGTACCCATAAGGTGCCACACCACCGTCGCCCGACACGAAAATCGCTCCGTCCTGGCTATTCCAACACGAGGTGTTAAAACCGTTGATGTCTGAAATGGAGTCTACCGTAATTACGAGATCCTCGGGTTGAACCACTGTTATGGCATCCACGTATACGCATCCGTTTGCGTCTTCAATGGTCAGGGAGTAAATTCCGCCTTCGATGTCTTCCAGTAACTGACCTGTTCCTGTAAATCCGTTGGGCCCCTCCCAGTCAACAGTGTAGCCGGGCACGCCGCCAAAAATTTCAATGTCTATGCTACCCTCGGGGGCACCGAAGCATAAACTCGGTATGGTCTCAAAAGTGATGGTGATGGGATCCGGAGCGGTTAGGGTGACTGCCCCGGTTTCGATACACCCGTTTGCATCAGTGACCGTCACGCTGTAGGTGCCGGGAGCCAGATCGGTCAGGTTTACTTCAGTTGAAGTGTCGAGGCCGGGAAGGTTCCAAAGCACTTCATAAGGTGCCGTACCTCCGGAAATATTGAGGTCGATGGTCGCTGTACTGTCATCGGCGCAGGCTACGTTGAAACCACCGGCAAACAGAGACGGCACGAGCTCAACTTCGAACGGATCTACCGGCCCTTCTATTTCTATTGTGAGCACCACAGGGGTGTCGCACCCATTGTTGTCGGTAATGGTTATCTCGTATACTCCCGGTGCTAAGTTACTTGCAGTAGATGTCTCTTGCGACGTAGGATCGTTCCATTGGTAGCTGTATGATCCGCTTCCTCCGGTACCCGTCACAGTAGCCGATCCTGTATTGTCACCAAAGCAGACCACATCCGTGGTGCTTAT
>JAIVHQ010000246.1:0-26833 GCA_020200995.1 Flavobacteriales bacterium | reverse complement strand
GGTGTGGTATTCCAGCTGTAAGAATAGGGTGCAGTACCTCCTTGGGCATCTGCTGTGATGGTTCCGTCGTTTATTCCGCTGCATGACGGGTCCTCTGCTGTGATGTCAATTGTGAGAATTTCGTCGGGCTCACCGATGGTCACCTCAAGCGTTTCGAAGCAACCTTCGCTGTCAGTGGCTGTCACGGTGTAGGTGCCGGCAGGCACATCGGTAAGTGCCGCGCCGAGGGTTTCAGGATCGGTGTTCCAGGTGTATGAAAATCCTCCGTTTCCTCCGGAAGCATTTACCGTCACACTCCCTGTAGCTGCGCCGAAGCAATCTACCTCTGAAGACGATACCACAGATATTGTGATAGGCGAAGGCTGACCAATGTTAAAAGGTAAACTCAGTTCACACCCGTTTTCGTCTGTTACAGTCAGGTTATATCCGCCTGCAGGTAGTCCTGCTTCTGAAGGAGTATTGTTGCCGGGATTGCTGCTCCAGGAATAAGTGTAAGGAGGAGTTCCGCCAATAATGGAGGCGGCTGCCGATCCGTCTGCAAATCCATTGCAGGAGGCCGGGGTCACACTGACGCTTCCCGAAAGGGGTGCGTCGGGCTGCAGAATTTCCGCTTCCGCAAATCCGATACATCCATTCACATCCGTAATGGTTACGGTATAAATGCCGGCTCCAACATTCGAAATATCAGGTCCGGTTTGTGGTGGTACCGTATTCCAAAGGTAATTGTAGGGAGGTGTACCTCCGGAGGCAATGATGCTTAATGAACCTGTGCTTTCTCCAAAACAAGTCACATCTTCCCGTTCGTCTAGCTCTCCTGCTATGGGAGCCGGTGCCGTCAGCGTGATGGAGGAAGTTTCTTCACACCCGATGGCATCGGTTACAATGACGGTGTAGGTGCCCGCACCCAGACCGGTTGCCGTTTGGCTTGTCTGCGAAGCAGGATCGTCCCACAAATAGGTATAACCGGGGGTGCCTCCTTCAGCCGATACTGTGGCTTGTCCGTCCTGTGCACCGCTGCACGATACATTATTCCCTCCTGCAAACTCGGGGCTGCTTAGGGTCAGCTCAATCGACGCGGATTCTTCCACCGTTGCGCTGAGGATTTCGGTACAACCTTCACGGTCGGTAACTTCCACGGAGTAGGTTCCTGGTTGAAGGTCAGCAATGTTCTGGTCGGTCGATGTAAAGCCGTCGGGTCCGATCCATTCAAAATCATAGGGCGTTTCACCGCCCGAAACTGAGAGGTCGATGGCACCGCTTTCGACACCCGCACAGGCGATGTCTGTGACATCAGCGCCCAACAGGATATTTGATACCCTGATTTCGGCAGTAGTGCTCGTGGTACACTCGGCGACCGTGGTGGTCAGGGTGTAGATGATGTCATCGTTCGGAAATACAGTGGGCTCCATGATTTCTGAATCATCGAGAAAATCAGCGGGCGACCAGCTGAAGGCTGTTCCGCCTTCGTTAACGTTCAGCGTGAGGCTGTCGCCGAGGCAAATGAATGAAAGTGGCGGTACAACTTCTACAAACAGAGAATCCTGGATTACAAATACCAGGCTGTCCTGGATGGTCCCCTCGCAAAGCGGGTTCCCGACATAGAAAATGATTGTTTTGTCACCGTCGCCGATGGCAGATTCAAAAGGCTCGATGTCGATGGTTACAGAAGCCTCATTCGCGGGGATGGTAATAGTCTTCGGAACATCAGGGTCGGGGTCATCACCTATTTGAGGGTAATCCACACCGTTTTCCGCGGTTCCTCCGATGAAGTAAGTCACGTCAAGCGGACTTCCTGATACGGGGGTTCTCGTGAAGGTCACCGATCCATTGTTGCAACCGCGAATCATGTTTTCGATGCCACCTACAGTCTGGCTTGCCAAGCTGATGTTGTTGCTTTCAATGGCTTCAATAAACACGCTGCTGTCCCATTTTCGATCACCCACATCGGCGATTACCAATTTTAGCTGGAAAGTGTCGCAGGCATTAACCACCCTCTGGGCAAACAGTCCGGTGGTCCAACCATCGTATTCAAACTGCGCGCCAAAACCGGGAGGATTGACTACAAAAAACTCAGGGTTTTGCGGTGGGAAGCCGATGTCGGGATTTCCGTTGTTTACGGTGTTGATACCGACAGGTGTATTTGTGCCGGGAATCAGTGCAATATTCTCAAAACCATCAAGTTGAGGGTTTCCTACGATGCCGGGACCCTTGATAAAGAAAGCGAAGACATCGTTGAATGGTGTGCCCACGTACTCCGTATACTCCTCACTGGCAAAGGTGAAGTCGAAGCGAAGGGTGTCGCCGACAGGCACCACATCAAATTCAAATGAACAAGCGTCAAAACTTGTCGCTCCTGCGATCAAGGTAATCAACGGATCACCGGGCGTGCCCCACTCTGTTGTAGTGGCAGTGCTCACGTTGGGGCCTTCTATGTTAAAAACATTCCCCGTGGAAAGCACCAGTCCATTGCCGTTAGCAAAATTGTCAATACTTGATATGTCATAGACACCGTAGGCACTGTCGGCGCAGTTGATGACGGGGTTCAGGATCTGAACTCCGTTTCCGGTGATCAGGTTGGCGAGCTCTTCGGGGGTCTGCCCTATTTCCAGGTCAATCTGTTGACCGTACATCCCTGCCGAAAGCAAGCAGAGAATCGCGGTTCCGAAGCGTAGTAGGCTATTTTTAATCATTACTATTCGATGTTGATGATCGGCAAATATTATTGGCAGCTGAGATCGCGCTCACTTGCGGGAACGGTATTCAACGATGCGATGTTTCTTGATTTTAGGACGCCTTCGGCCATTTCCCTTACGTCCTCAGTCATGTCTTCGATGCGCTTCGGATATTGCGCATCCACGGCGATGACGAACTTCTTCTTTTCGATACAGGTGGCGTGTACATGCATGAATTCATGCTTTTCGAAGTCTGCTTCCAGCTTCTGTGTTTGGCTTTCAGAAAGCGATTTTGCCTCCAGTTCGAAGTAGCGAAAGTACTTGTCCTGAGCAGCACATGGATCAATAAAGAGCACAGCCTGAAGGAGCAATAAAGCTGTGGAAATGATGTAGGGTCTGTATTTCATCCGTGTTGATTGACGCGGTTAGATTACTTGATAAATAAAGTTAAATGTAGGAGATTGACACGCACCTTCAGTTTCGATATTCGAAAGTTTTAAAGATCGGACTATCAATAAGTATTTTGAGCTTAAAAAACTCAAAAACAGTCGCGTGTTGCTCTTTCGGAAAAAAATATCAACCCAGACGTTGTCTTGCCGCGTCGAAGAGTATGATGGCCGTAGCCACAGATACATTGAGTGAAGAGGTGGCACCCGTCATGGGGATGTGTATGCTGCTATCAGCTGACTCGATCATTGCAGGACTGATGCCTGTTTCTTCAGAGCCTGTGATGATAGCAAGGGGTGTTTTCAAGTCGGCATTGAAATATGGTTTTTCTCCACCTTCATGACAAGCAATGCTCAGTACACCGCTGTTTTTTAAAAATGCGACGGTATCGGTGAGCGACTCCACGCGACATACGGGGATCCTCAGCAGGGCGCCGGCCGATGTTTTGACTGCATCTTCGTTTACCTGCGCCGACCCCCGAGACGGGATGATCACAGCGTGCGCCCCTGCACATTCGGCTGAACGACATACCGCACCAAAATTTCGTACATCAGTGATGTGATCCAGAATCACCAGCAGTGGCATTTCTCCTTTTTCGTAAATCGAGGGCAGGAGCCACTCCAGATTGGTGTATTCGATGGGGGAAATAAATGCGACAATGCCCTGGTGATTTTTGCGCGTCAGGCTGTCGAGCTTTACTTTGGGCACATACTGATAGGGGATAGACGCCTCTCGCAAAACGGGCATGAGCTTTTGGACACTTTCCAGCTGCATTCCCTTTTGAATCAATACTTTCTCTACTGTCTTCGACGACTCAACAGCCTCGAGTATCGGGTGCACCCCGTAAATAATGTCGCCTTTTTTCATATGCTCTTTCAGTACACCCGTCCATTGCGCCAGGCCTCCAGCGACCTGTACCAGGTGGGTTTGTAATAATCTTCTCTGTTTAGCCTGAAGTCATTGACCGTAAATGGATTGATGACTTTGATAAAGTTGAATGTGATTGACATAGGATTGTTTTCCTCACCGTAAATCCACGTCTCTACAGACGAACTTCGGTATACCTTGTTGGGCTTTCCATAAACGATGTACACCAAACCCCGGTCACTTTTCCAACCGTCTACATGTGAGCTGAAGTGTTTATTGGCCTCCTCAACCCTGAGGTAATAGGCTTCAATGGCTGACCTGGCGCGCTCTTTATTTCCGCACCACTCCATCCAGAAATCCTCTATGATGCGCTTTTTTTCTTCGCCTTTGATCACCGAGGAGAACTCCCTGCTGCTCACCAAATATCGAAAAGGTTCAACGAGTTGGTCAACTACCGTTACCTCGGGATGGTCTTCGGAGCCCGTGAAAAGAGTAAAACCTTGTTTTTGTTCCGGGTCTGCCTGAAAATGGTAGAAGCCTCGATCACCTGCCACCATGCGGAATTCATTTTTGCTGTTCAGCTCCATTGTGAACACTGAATCGGGCTCATAATTAAAGGAAGGAGGATCGTAATAGGCAAAGGGTGGAGGAGGCAGTGAAAATTCGCGTTGGTAATAGCGAACATAGACCTTACCCGATTTTGCCGCATTCGTCTTTATTATATACGCTTTACCTGACGTAATGCGATCACTGAACATCGGGATAGTAACATCGCTCTCTGCCGCCATAAAGTACTGACGTGAATGCGGAAATTTTTTCTCCGAAAGGAAGAATTTGGTGATATCACGCTTTCGGTTGAGGTCAGTGATTTTCATGCTGATGCTATATTCCTTTCCGTCAGGTAGATAGAGGTCGGTGGCTGCGAGTAGTTGTTTTACAGATTTATCGGCGTCCTCATCATTGATCTGTATGGTTTTACCCTTCAGTTTTATGGCTGAATCATCGCCTAAAATATAAGGGGTGATGATCACCTGCACCCGCGCCGAAAAACCACTCGAACTCCCCCTGGTGTAGAGTAAGTTCTTGGTGTTGATTTTTATGAAAAGACGGGAGGAGTCGAGGGTGGTGTGAAAAATTTGAAAATCCGTTTCCACATTCAGGTCCTCAGAACTATAATCCGGAACAGCCATCCGGTTGATGTCCATCCCCGAACTGCACCCTGTCAAGATGAGACCCACAATAAACACGGGCAGCAATAAACGCTCGAGGCGCAGCTTTACTGCTTGGAGTATTATAGGGTGTTTATTTTTCAAGCTGTTTTGATGTTTTTATTCCGAGGTCTTCGAGCTGTTTGGCTTGATTGATTAAATTTCCAGGTCGGTCTCTCAATTTGTGCATGGCGCTTTGATACACCTTATCTGTTTTTTCCAGTTGGGTGCCTATGCTTTTCATGTCATCTACAAAGTTGATAAACTTTTCCAGAAGTAGCTTTCCTCTTTTTGCAATTTCCAAGGCATTCTTGTTCTGATATTCATGCTTCCAGGTAGAGGCAATTATTTTAAGTGATGCGATGAGGGTGCTCGGACATACCATGATGATTCCCTTGTCATAAGCCTCGTTGAAAATGGAGGGGTCGGCATTGAGTGCGGTCAGGTAAGCAGGCTCAATAGGAACGAATAGCAGGATGAAATCGAGGTTTTGACCGTCGGCTACTTCCTGATATTTTTTCCCCGAAAGGCCCTTGATATGGGTTCTCAAGGAGGTGATGTGTGCTTTGAGTTCTGTTTTTCGCTCATCTTCATCTTCGCTTGCAGCAAAGCGCTCATAAGCTGTCAGTGATACTTTGCTGTCCACGATCACCCATTTCTCCTCGGGAAGTTTGATCATGACATCGGGCTGCAAGCGACGGCCTTCATCTGAAGTAAAGCTTTGCTGCATAAAATACTGCCTTTCTTTGATAAGCCCTGATGCTTCGAGAATACTCTCCAAAATCATCTCGCCCCAATTGCCCTGAATTTTGCTGTCGTTTTTCAACGCACGGGTCAGGTTCTCTGTCTCTTTGCTCATACGCTGCCCGGTTTCGCGCATGTGCTTGAGCTCTTCCCGGAGGCTCGTGGCCTGCATCAGGCTTTCTTTGTGAGAGGATTCAACTTTTTCCTGAAAATCTTTGAGCCGCAATTTCAGCGGTTCCAGTACCTGATCGATGGAGGCCCTGCTTTGAACAGTAAACTTTTCGGTCTTTTCGTTGAAAATCTTGTTGGCGAGGAGCTCAAAATCTTTCCGAAAGGACTCTTGCATTTTACCAATATCCTGCCTTTGGGCCTCGATTTGAGATTCGACAGATGTCTTTGCCGTTTCCAATCGCGCGGCTCTCACTGATTCATCCGACAGTTTTTGGCGCAGGCTTTCTGTTTCGGCTTTCAGGTCCGAAATGGTTTCCAAGTGCATTTCTGTCCGGCTGCGTTCAGATGCCAGTTCGCTTAGCAGGGTCTCAGCCTCTGAGCGTGCCACATCAGCTTCATGGGTTCGATCCGTTTTGCGCAAAGCGATAAAATATCCGGCGATGAAACCCGCCGCAAGGCACAATAAACCGATGGTCGCGGTAAGAATGTCCAAAAGTGATTCGGTTTGTGGCACTCAATTATTGAGTATAACTACAAATATACCAACTTCTGCGCGATCGAAGAGGTCCATGACGTCGGCATTGCTCATTCTTACGCAGCCCTTGCTGGCGGGTGTTCCGATCAGGCCCTCTTCGTGGGTGCCGTGGATAAATATGCCCCGGGAATATGAGTCGCATCCTTCTCCGGCGTTGATGTTGTTTTCCAATCCGCGCAGGTGAAGTATGCGGCTGGTGATGAGGTCGCGGTCAGTGCTTCGGGGCTCGGAAACTACATTGGCTTTGCTGCCCGTTGGCATCTTATTTTTGATGATACTCATTGATTCGAGATCGCCGCCCACTTTCTCGGCAATGATGTGAAGTCCCTGAGGGGTTTGGAATGTTCCTGACTTATTGCCAATGCCTTTTTTTGCAGTGGAGACAGGGTATGATTTTACAATTTCGTCTCCGTCGATGAGATAGAGCCGCTGCCGCTTGGCTGCCACATATATAAAGCGATCAAAAGTGACGTCGCGGTACTTTATGCCCAAATATCATCTGCTTCGGCAGCGGGAACCCCGGCACCAAACCCGACCAGGCAAAAGCACGCCGCGGCGATGTATGTGGATATTTTAGAAAAAGCTGACAAACCCGAAGTGTATTTTGCCGGCGCGTAGTTCGATATTGTTATCGAATTGACGCCCCAGTGCATAGGTCAACGAAAAAATCCCCGGCCCGGTTTCGAAGTTAATGCCACCTCCAAATCCGAAAGGACTGTCTTGCTCGAGTTCCTGATTGATCCGATTTTCATAGACGCCCTGGTCCACAAAAAAGAACACGTTGGAATTCTCTTCCAAAAGATAGCGAAACTCCACTGTTCCGATGGCATAGCCGGTCGCAAAAATGGTTTGTTCGTCAAAACCGCGGATCGATTTTAGCCCGCCGATTCTGTATGCTTCATTTTGAAACATATTGTCATTCAGGAAGTAGCCTCCTCTTATACCGAGCAGTACAGTCGCCCGACGCCCTACAGGGACGTGATAGCCTGCAAGGAGGTTGACATTATAAATTTCACTGTTCAAATTAATTTCGTCGTAGAAGGACTCATCGACCTGCGGATTTTGTTGAATTCGTTTTGTGCCCGCTGCGGCCTCCGCTTCAATGTAGTATCCACTTCGAGGATTGAACCGATAGTCGAGGGTGTTGGTCATCACCCCGAGTCCGAACATGGTGGTGCGAGAATCCACAAACCGACCTTGTTGGTACGCCGTGGTCGAGATCACATTGGCCTGGGCATCTTCCACAAATACTTTCACTTGTTTTCCTCCCTGAAAGAAGTACTGGAGAGCCGCCTGAAGATTTACCTGACTGAAGAGGGTGTCCTGCCTGAAAAGGTTGGCTTTTACTTCGACACCAAGTGGGGTGTTGAACAAAAACGGATAGGCCATTCTCAGGTCCAATTGCTGGGTGCGTGTTTGCAGCCTTTGCCACCTCAGGTTGATGGTCTCTCCCCGTTTGAGCGCATTCATCAGGTCGAGGGTCACATCTCCTGTGAATACGATGTCGCCTGTGACGGGATTGGGCAGTACCCCAATTACTCCATCAAAGTTGCTCGCTTTCTTATTGTCGAGGTAGAGGTACACGTCGGTCTTTCCATCGCGCATTCCCAATTCAAACGGTTTGATGACTTTGACGTAGGGCAGCTCTCGCAGCCTCACGGGGATTTTTTGCAGTTTTGCCTGATTGTAAGGAGCGCTTTTCACCAATCCGAGGTGGTTTTCAATCACCCGCCGATTGGTGGCCAACCCGCCTTTGATGATCACACTGTCGATCACTGTGTAGGTATTGAGCGCCATGTCTAGGGTGGCGCTGATGACGTCATCTTCAATTGAAATTTCGTCAAACTTTATTTGTGCAAAGGGGTAGCCGTGATTTTCTGCTTCGTCTAGCAAACCTTCAAGCAGGCGCGCTACCTGCAGCGGATTAAATTGGGTTCCCCTAAAAAATTTTTCACGATACCCCGCTTTGCTCAGCATTTCTTCGCGCACATTGCCGCGTGTGAGGTGCGCCCATTTGTACTGTTTGCCCGCTATGAGACGTGCAGTGGCGGTATCGCCGCTCCAAAAAATCGAGTCGAAAGAAGCCGCAAGATATCCGTCCTTAATCAGTTCGTAGCGCACGTCGGCAAGGTATCCCGTGAGCGATGTGCTGTCCATCCCTCTCTTTCGGGTGTTTATCCTAAAGGTTTCCTCGTTGTGGGTTTGGTCGATGATTAGATGTACACTGCGGGATGAGTTTTGCCCGGCCGCCGATTGGCAGCAAATTAATACAAATGAATAAGATATG
Source organism: Flavobacteriales bacterium (assembly GCA_020200995.1). GTDB lineage: Bacteria > Bacteroidota > Bacteroidia > Flavobacteriales_D > Cryomorphaceae > T3Sed10-241. The sequence goes on along the minus strand of JAIVHQ010000246.1, from coordinate 17,902 downwards.
AAATGATAAAACCGCAATTCGCTGACTTCATTATTAGGGTAAACCCGTTTGAAAATGTTATATTGTTCCTTAATAAGCAAATTTACGGTGTATTCTGCCGTTTAAGTTATATTTGCAGCTTAATGTTCAAGGTATTTGAAATGAAAAAATCAGGAATGCTATTTTTACTCCTCTTCGTAGCCGGGGTTGCCCTCTCTTCTTGCAGGGCTCAGAAGAAGGCGTGTGCAGCGTACAGCAGCGTAGAGGTGGTTAAAGACGATCAGTCCAATAGCTGAAGTATGTGGATGCCTCTCGCATCATCCGCAGATCTGGATCTTTGTTTTCAAAACGAGGCTCCCGATTCGCTGGTGTTAAAACACAGCACCCGTTGCGCTCTTAGCAGCATGGCCAAGTCGCGATTGGAAAAGAAAAAGGACGATCGCCTGACCTACTTTATCGTCGACGTCATTAAAAACAGAGATATTAGCGACCTGCTTGCTTCACGCAGCGGTGTGAGACATGAATCTCCCCAGGCATTTTTGATTCACGGAGGTAAAGTGATCGAGGTCAAATCGCACCTCGCCATCAATGCGGCCGAATTTTCAAAAAGTGTTGACTCTCTCAGTCAAACACAAAACTAAGATCTACTTCGATTTCGGGGTGCAAACTCTTCGCCACAGGACAGGTCCTGGCCGTATTCTTTAAAATTTCTCGCGTTTTATCGGTGTAGCCATGGTCGGGTATTTTCATGACTATCTGTATTTTTCCTATGCGACGTGGATCGGACAACATCACTTTGGTCACTTCGGCACGGGCTCCACTGAACTCGATATCCCGCTGTCGGGCCGCAATGCCCATAACAGTGATCATGCATGAAGCCAGGGATGTGGCAGTCAGATCGGTGGGAGAGAATGCGTCTCCGTTTCCATTGTTGTCCACAGGGGCGTCAGTTATGATTTCACGGCCCGACTTGAGGTGGGTACACACCGTCCTCAAATTGCCGTCGTATTTTACATTTGCGGTTGTCATAAACTTTGTAATTTAGAAGACTGTTACAACGATAGTGAAAAATAGCTGTACTAAAGGTTTTTCAAAGGCAATTTGCCTTGTTTGTTTGATGACAGCCCTGCTGCAAAGTACGGCCTATGGCCAAAGCCCCAAGCAAAAAGAAACCATATTCGAAGAGTCGACCGTTATTTATAAGGAGAGCGTATTTGGTGGCGCAACATTGCACACCAATGGCTACGGGGCACATATTTCATACGGAAAGAACCTGACAGCATTCAAATCGCGCATTTTTCAGCTCGATATTACCAACATGCGCCACCCCAAAGAGGTGCGCAGCTTCAACGCTTTTTACGAGGACAGCCGCAGCTACATATACGGTAAGCTCAATACTTTTTTTATCCTGAGGCCTTCGATCGGAACCAGGGTTTTGAAGTACGATAAAATCAGACCCGGAGGGGTGGCCGTCGGCTATTCGTGGCGGGTGGGACCCGCCATCGGGTTGACAAAACCGGTGTACCTCGAAATCCTCGTGCCCGAAACACCTCCTTTTCAGCGGATTGTTGTAGAGCGATACGATCCGGTTCGCCACACATTTGTAGATATTTACGGAAGGGCCGGGGGCTTGCGCGGTTTTAATGAAATTGAATTCCACCCCGGAATCCATGGAGGATTTGCGGTTAACTTTGAATATGACCCCGCCAGAGAAGGCCTCAAGGGAATCGAGCTCGGTGTGAATGTTGATTACTTTCCACTCGGAGAGGTTGAAATTATGGCGCTTACGAGCAATACAAACTTGTTCGTTAACTTATACGTAACTTTGCAATTCGGAAAAAAATTCAATAGATAAATGCTTGAAGTGGAAACAATTGAAAAGCCGTTTAGGACTAAAAAACCGAAATGGTTGAGAGTGAAGTTGCCTACGGGCGAAGCATACAAAAATGTACGCAATATTGTGGAGGAGCACAAGCTTCACACGATTTGCGAAAGTGGAAATTGCCCTAACATGGGTGAGTGTTGGGGAGCCGGTACGGCGACCTTTATGATTCTCGGAAATATTTGCACCCGCTCTTGCGGTTTTTGTGCTGTAGATACCGGCCGCCCCGATGCGGTCGATGAATTTGAACCCGGGCGCGTGGCGCGTTCGGTAAAACTTATGGGGGTAAAGCACTGTGTGATTACCAGTGTAGACCGCGACGATATTCCCGACGGTGGTAGCATTATTTGGGCACAAACGGTGAAGGCCATCCGACACCAATCTCCCGGAACCACCCTGGAAACGTTGGTCCCGGATTTCGCAGGTAAATGGGACAACCTGCAGCGCGTCATTGACGTAGCTCCTGAAATCGTATCGCACAACCTCGAAACAGTGCGCCGCCTCACCAAGCAGGTGCGCATACAGGCCAAGTACGATCGAAGCCTCGAAGTGCTGCGCAGGTTGAAGAAAGGCGGGATGAATACCAAATCGGGCATCATGCTCGGCCTCGGAGAAACGGAAGATGAGGTCATCGAAACCATGGACGACCTCAGGGCCGTGAATGTCGATGTCATCACATTGGGCCAATACCTGCAGCCAACGCGCAAGCACCTGCCTGTGGTGGATTTTGTTACCCCCGAAAAATTTGCCGAGTACAAGGAGATAGGCCTCGCCAAAGGCTTTCGATATGTGGAAAGCGGACCGTTTCAACACATGCCTTACCTTTGGCGGTCTCAACCTGATCCCAACTTATGAAAACTACTCTGCGAATCGGTATAAATGGTTTCGGGAGAATCGGGCGCTGCCTTACACGTGCCATTCTCGAAAATTCGGATCTTCCGATTGAAATAGCACTGATCAACGACCTCGGTGGCCTCGAAGCCATGGCTCATTTGCTGGAATTTGATAGTATTCACGGAAAGTTCAAAGCTGATATATCGCACACCCCCGATGGTTTGGTGATTGATGGCACACCTGTACCCGTCACCCGAATTCCCGACCCTGATAGCATTCCATGGTCTGATCACAGCGTTGATATCGTGATCGAAGCAACGGGAAAGTTTAAATCCCGAGAAGCGGTACAGGGGCACCTTAAGGCCGGTGCATCCCGTGTCATCATCTCAGCGGTGGCGTCTGATTCGGATGTGAAAACAATCGTGATGGGGGCAAATGAGAAGCTGCTAAATGCTGGTGACACTGTTATTTCAAATGCTTCCTGCACCACGAATTGCGCTGCCCCCATGGTCGAAATCATCGACCGTGTGTGCGGCATAGAGAGCGGCTACATCACCACAGTACATTCCTATACGGGCGATCAAACCCTCCACGATACAGCCCATTCAGATTTGCGAAGGGCGAGAGCAGCTGCGCTCTCAATCATCCCGACCACAACAGGGGCGGCCAAAGCCATCACTCGTATTTTTCCGCACCTGAACGGCAAACTCGGCGGGGCGGGAATTCGTGTCCCCGTTCCCAACGGTTCCCTTACCGACATTACCTTCCACGTTACTACGCCGCTATCTCTCGACGCGCTCAATGAAATTTTTAAGCACGAGGCTTCCTCCGGGCACTGGCGCAATTATCTCGAGTACACCGAAAAGCCAATCGTCAGTATGGATGTGATCGGAAATCGGAATTCATGTGTGTTTGATGCCCTCCTGACTTCCGTCATTGGAAAAACCGTAAAAGTGGTGGGCTGGTACGATAACGAAATGGGCTATACCCACCGGCTCATTGACTTAATGCTGTATTGGCGAAAATTGTAGTGCTGTAATACGGCATTCGGATATCAGCAATTTTCCGGGTCCCCGTCACCGTGAATTATTGGAGAAGTGCCGTAAGATTTCAGTTTCATCTTGCTTCCGTCAAAAACTGCGTAAGTGAAGTGGGTGATCCAATCGCCCGTGTTGATGTAGGTTCCGCCCCGTTCGAGATCGATGACCATGGGCAGGTGGCGGTGCCCGAAAAGATAGTATTCCGTGGGCTTTGCGGCGTCCTGTTCTTCGCAGTAAATGGCTAGCCACTCGTTTTCCTTACCGAGAAACACAGCGTCCTGCTCGCGATTTGCCTTGCGGCTTTTCGAAGAAAAATAATCTGCTAAACCGATGCCGAAATTTGGGTGGAAGCGGGCAAAAAGCCACTGACAAGCCTTTGAGGCAAATACCTTTTTGATAAACTTATATCCGTGATCGCCCGGACCGAGTCCGTCGCCGTGGCCGATCATAAATGTTTTTCCCGCAAGGGTGCGCCTGATCGGCGCCCTGTGCAGCGTCACACCGAGTTCGGAAGGAATGTAATCGAAGATCCACATGTCGTGATTGCCCGTAAAGAAGTGAACGGGAATACCGCGGTCGCTGATTTCCGCGATTTTGCCGAGAAGGCGTACATACCCACGCGGCACTGCCTTTTTGTATTCGAACCAAAAGTCGAAAACATCGCCAAGAATGAAGAGCTCTTCCATTTCATCCTCAAAGGCGTTGAGCCATTCCACGATTTTTCGCTCTCGCACGAGACTGGATGCAGGGTCGGGGGCCCCAAGGTGAAAGTCAGAGAGGAAAAAATATTTTTTGGCCATGGGCGAAAGGTGGCGGGCTTTAGTACCCGAAAATCTCTTCCATTTTGCGCTCAAGCGCCCTGCTGCGCAGCTTGGTTTCTATCACCTTGCCTTCGGGGTCGATGAGCACTGTGAAGGGGATGGACTGCACATTGTAGAGTTGAGCCGCAGCCGAGTTCCAGAACTTCAGGTCGCTCACATGCGGCCATGTCAGCTTGTCGGCTTCGATGGCCTGCAGCCATTTGGCGCGATCTCTGTCAAGCGATACCCCGAAAATCTCAAAATTTTCCTTGCTGTACTTATTGTACATTTTCACCACATTGGGGTTTTCCAATCGGCAAGGCTTGCACCACGACGCCCAAAAATCGATGAGCACATAATTGCCACGTAGGTCTGAAAGGGAGGTCGAATTGCCCTCGGGATCGGGAAGTACGATGTCCGGAGCCTCCGTTCCGGGCGATAGAAAATTTTCTGATTCAATGCGTTTTTCAGCTTCGGCAACACGATCGGCCAGGGCATCGAAAAAGAAATAACCGCCGAGCCGCTTTTCGAGTCCGTCGCGCACCGTCTTATACAATTCGAGGTCTTGCATCACATCGAGCCGCTGGAGGATGGAATAGTTGGCTATACTGCCGGGATTGTTTTCGATGTGCTCTACGATATAGGCGCGGTAAGCTTTTCGGGTGTCGTTGTAGTAATTTCCGAGCTTCACACGGGTGGATTGATCGCCGGCTTTGGCCGCCGCCTGAAGGGCCTGCATGGTGGAGTCGAGGCGCAGTTCATACTCGGTTCCTTTCACAAAATAGTCGCGTACTTCTTTGGTGTCGGTAGACCCTGATACCTCGTACGTCTTCTCGAGTGTCTCCATGTCGGCAGTGATTTCCACCTTTTTATCGGTGCTGTCAAATGCCATAAAGATGGGGGGCAGGTCATCGCCAACGGCAAGGGTGTAAAAGTTCAATCGTTTTGGCTCTGCCGTGAAAGAAAATGAGCCCGAAGCATCGAGCGTTGTTGTGGCAATCGTGTCGGGCTCGGCTGAGACGTAGTGCAGAAGTACCACTTCGACGCCTTCGGCGTTTGCGATTTTTCCGGTTACTTCTGTACCCTGTTCTTCAGGAGTACAAGCCGCAGCAAATGCCCCGGCCGTAAAGCAGAGGAGAAAAGTTTTTTTAATGTTCATTCTTCCAGGATTTTTTTGAGTATTTGACTGGCCATTTTTGGGTTGGCCTTCCTTTCGGAGAGCTTCATTACCTCTCCCATAAACAGGCCGAGGAGGCCTTTATTGCCTTGTTTGTAAGCTTCGGCTTTTTCGGGAAATGCGGCAATCGCTTGCCGTGCAATGTTTTCGAGCCAATCGTCGTCGCTTTTTTGCAGGAGGTTGTGCGTTTGTGCAATTTCCTCGGGCGATTGGCCGGGGTGCTCCACCATCAGCGGAAACACTTGCTGTGTGGCCGCGCTATTGCTCACTTTGTTTTCGTCCACCAGTTTGATCAGCGCCGCCATCATCTCGGGTTTCACGGGAAAGTCTTCAATGCGCGTGGCTGTTTGATTGATGTATGATTTCACTTCACCCATCAGCCGGTTGGCCGCTGCTTTGTAATTGGTCGTGTGCTCAATCATCGCTTCGTAATACATCGCGATAGGCTTGGATTCGGTGATGATGCCCGCATCGTATTCCGAGAGGCCGAGCTCATCTGTGTAGCGCTTGAACAGGTCGCGCGGCAGGGGAGGCATCGCTTTCTTCACTTTTTCGATGGCCGCATCGGTGAGTTCGAGGGGTTGCATATCGGGCTCGGGAAAGTAGCGGTAGTCGTGGGCGTCTTCTTTTCCGCGCAGCGAAAATGTAGTGCCGTTTACCGCGTCAAAACTCCGCGTTTGTTGGGTCACTTTTCCGCCCGCTTCCACAATGGCGATCTGCCGTTTCATTTCATATGTGATGGCCCGCTGCACATTGCGCAGCGAGTTCATGTTTTTCACCTCGCAGCGGTTGCCGTATTCTTTCGCGCCTTTCAGCATCACCGATACGTTGGCGTCGCAGCGCATGCTGCCCTCTTCCATGTTTCCGTCGCAGATGTCGAGGTAGCGCACCAGGCGGCGCACTTCGGCGAGGTAGTTATAAGCCTCCTCAATGCTGCGGATGTCCGGCTCCGATACAATTTCCAGCAGGGGTACCCCGGCGCGGTTGAGGTCCACGAGGGTGTTGAAAGGATCCTGGTCGTGGATGCTCTTTCCGGCGTCTTCTTCTATGTGTATGCGTGTGATTCCGATCCGCTTGTTTTTGCCGTCGGCATCCTTCACATCGAGGTAGCCTTCGGTGCAAATCGGAGTCGTGTCCTGTGTGATCTGATAGCCTTTCGGCAAATCGGCATAGAAGTAATTTTTTCGGGCAAAATGCATATGCCGGGTCAGGCTGCAATTGGTGGCCAGCCCGAGGCGCACGGCGTGCTGCACCACTCCGGTGTTCACACGCGGCAAGGTGCCCGGATGGCCCAGGGTGAGGGGGCAGGTGTTGGCATTGGGCAGGTCGCCGTATGAGTTTACAGCTCCCGAATATGCCTTGGAAGCGGTGATCAGCTGGGCGTGGATCTCAAGCCCCACCACCAATTGGTATTTGTCGAGAATTTCTTCGCGCTCTTCGATCATAGGTTCTCAATTATTCCGCGAAACAGCGGCACCATTTTTTCGGATGCCTCGCCCGCAGCTTTTACCACATCTTCATGCGTGGTTTCCACTATTTTTCCTTCCACACCAAGGTCGGTGATCACGCTCATTCCGAAACACTCCATGCCCATGTGGTTAGCGGCAATCACTTCGGGCACAGTGCTCATTCCCACGGCATCGGCGCCGATGATACGTACGTATTTGTACTCGGCGGGAGTCTCGAGGCAGGGGCCGCTCAGTCCGGCATACACGCCTTTTTGCACTTTCGTGCCCTGCGATGCAGCAACTTTTTCGGCCGCAGCCACCATCGATTTGCTGTAGGCCTTGCTCATGTCGGGAAAGCGCGGGCCCCACTTGTCGTTGTTCGGGCCCATCAGCGGATTGGTCGGAAACATATTAATGTGATCGGTGATGATCATCAGGTCACCAATTTCAAAATCGGGATTCACGCCTCCGCAGGCGTTCGAGACCATCAGCTTTTTGACGCCGATCAGCGCCATGATGCGCACGGGCGCCACCACCTGATCCATCGTATAGCCTTCGTAATAGTGAAAACGGCCGCGCATGGCCACCACCTTTTTACCTCCGAATGTTCCGAAGGCGAGGGTGCCTTTGTGACCGTGTACCGTGGAGCGTGGAAAGTCGGGGATCTCGCCGTAGGGTATTTCGGTGTCGATGTCTATTTCTTCGCCCAGGCTGCCCAGACCCGAACCGAGGATGATTCCCACTTCGGGTACAAATGGCATTTTTGATTTAACATAGGAGAGGGCAGTATCAAGATTGAGCATAGTCGGTAATCAGTTTATTAAATGTTGCGGTATCGGAGCCGAAGTCGACAGCGATCTCTTTGTAGTACATCGGTATTTTTTCAAATTCGGCACTCTTGACCAACGGCATGAACCGCACGGCGTCTTTTTCGGTGGTAAGCACCCCCGCGCTGCCGGGCGCAAAGCTACCAATAAAATTGCGAATGCGCTGTAAATCCGCCCCTGTGAAACGGTGGTGGTCGCGGTATTTGAAGTGGCCCTTTACGGGAAATTGCTTTCGCGCTTCGGCCTGCAAAATGTTCGGTAGCGACTCGGCAGATGCATAACCCGGCCCCGCAAAGTGTACGACACGTCCTTCGATGATGTTCGAGAAGAAAACCGGCACTTTTAAGTATTCCATCGCGGCAGCTTTTTCAGCACGTTCGGCTGGGGTGGCGCTTTTTGGTGTTTTGGTAACCACTATGGCGTGGGCATCTCTGGCGCGCACTTTGTGATCGCGGAGGCTGCCTGCAGGGAGGCAGTAATCGTCAGTGAAGGGCAGGCGCCAGGTGGTGAGCAATATGTTAAGCCCGCCGCGCAACTTGCGGTGTTGAAAAGCATCGTCGAGCACGGTGAGCTCCTTTTCGGGAAACAGCTTTTTGAGCTTAGCCAATCCGCTCAGTCGGTCTTCGCATACAGCCACCACGGCTTCGGGATGGCGCGATGCGAGGAGCAGCGGTTCGTCGCCCACTTCAAACGGGTTGGAATTCTTTGTCACCGTGCGAAATCCCTTTGTCTGTCGGCCGTAGCCCCTGCTCAGGAGGGCGGTTTTGAAAGGGTCGAGCAGGCTGAGAATGTAATCCGCATGCGGCGTTTTTCCCGTGCCGCCCAGCGAGAGGTTGCCGATCACCACTGTTTTGCCGGAAGGCGACTCAGAGCCAAAGATGCCGGCATCGAAGCACTTGTTGCGTATCCACACTGCCGCAGCGTAAATCCAGGCGAAAGGGAGCAACCACGGTCGGGTTTGATTCATTGTGTAATTTTAGCAACTCAAATTGAATCGCGCAATGACACAAATCAAAGAAGTAATCCGATACCTTGAAAGCGTCGCCCCGAAATCTTATGCAGAATCGTATGACAATCCCGGGCTCATTGTAGGAGACGCCGATGCTGACGTCACAGGTGTGCTGGTGAGTTTGGACTGCACGGAAGCTGTGGTCGAGGAGGCCATAGCACGAAATTGCAACCTCATTGTGAGCCACCATCCCATCGTTTTCAAGGGATTGAAGAAGCTCACGGGCGCCAATTACGTCGAACGAACGGTCATTAAAGCCATCCGCAATAACGTTGCACTCTTCGCCACCCACACCAATCTGGACAGCGTGACGGGCGGAGTGAACAGCCGTCTTGCTGAAAAAATAGGACCGCCGCCGAAACCCGGGTGGAAATCATGCTGCCTTCTCACATGAAAAATGTGGCCCTCAAAGCCCTTTTTGTCGCCCATCCCTACGAGGAAGTGGCGTACTACCTCCACGACCTTGCCAATGAAAACGGACACGTGGGCCTGGGAATGTTCGGCGACCTGCCCCAAGCCACAGACGGCAACGGAATTTTGGAAATGCTCAAATCGAGGCTCGGCCTGAAAACCATTCGCCACTCGGCTGTGCTCGGGTCGAAGCCGGTGAAGCGAATCGCCCTTTGCGGCGGTTCGGGCAGCTTTCTGCTGGGCGCTGCCAAGGCGGCCGGGGCCGATGTTTTCGTGACCGGCGACTTCAAGTACCACGAATTTTTTGACGCTGAAGATGAAATTCTCATTGCTGATATCGGACACTTTGAAAGCGAACGATTTACGATTGATCTTTTGGGTGAAATTATAAGCAAAAAATTTAGTACTTTTGCAACCCGTTTAACGGAGGTAAATACCAATCCCGTACATTATTATCACTGATTTATGGCTGAAGCAAAAACAAAATCAAAAGCAAAATCAAAAGCAACAAGCACCCCCGAGGAAAAGCTCAGGGCGCTTTACAGGTTGCAATTCATTGATTCTCGCATAGACCGCATTCGCATTGTCCGTGGAGAGCTTCCGCTGGAAGTGCAAGACCTCGAAGATGAAATCGAAGGCCTCGCCACCCGTTTTAAGAAAATGGAAGACGACCGCGCTGCACTGGAGACAGAGATTTCCAATAAGAAAAACGCGATTGCGGACTCGAAAGCCTTAATCAAGAAGTACAAAGAGCAGCAAGACAATGTGCGGAACAACCGCGAATTTGAGTCGTTAAGCAAAGAAATCGAATACCAGGAGCTCGAGATGAAGCTTGCCGACAAGCGCATCAAGGAGTTCAAGGCCCAGATCGACAGCAAAGAGGAAGTACTCAATGCCACCCGCGAAGAAGTGGAAGGCCGCAGGAAAGACCTCGAGAACAAGAAAGCCGAACTCGAAGAGATTGTAGGTGAAACCAAGCGCGAGGAAGACCTCCTCGTGAAGCTGAGTGATGACGCCAAGAAGAAGATTGACGAGCGCCTCGTGACTGCCTACATGCGCATCCGCACGGGTTCGAAAAACGGACTCGGAGTGGTGCCTATCGATCGCGAAGCTTCAGCAGGTTCGTACATTAAGATACCGCCTCAGCGTCAGCTCGACGTGGCAGCCCGCCAAAAGATCATTGTTGATGAGCACAGCGGACGAATTCTCGTCGATGCCGAACTGGCACGTGAAGAGGAAGAGAAGACAGATGCGGAAATTACCAAGCTGCTGAAATAATAGAATTCCGAATAAAAAATGAAACCCGCCGATCTTTCGATCAGCGGGTTTTTTTGTGGTGTGTTAGGAGGTTTTTGAACGACGAGATGAGCGATTGTAACACTTTTTATTATCAACGGCACTCGGTCAAATGCGCAGGCCGAAGGTGAGGCTGATGATGCCCAAGGTATTTTGGAGTTGCTGAACTTCGCCGGCACCACTAACGCGGTACGGCTCATTGAAGCGGGAAAAGCTGTAAGAGAGATCGAGGTTCCAGGTTTTTTCCCGGTAGCCGAATCCACCGCCAATATTGAGTTGGTCCATGCTCCCGGGGATGAGAGGTTCGTTGATCGGCACTACATTCGGGAAGTAGGCCGCGCCCCCTCTCGCTGAAATATTTTTATTCAGCCTGAATTCTATACCGCCCCTGAAGGCGTGCTGTGCCCTAAAGTTTTCCTGAATGATCACATTGGCGTCATCGAGAAAACTTGAGAGACCCGAGCGCCGATTTGCAGGCCGGTATTCACCACCTGCAAAATTCACAAATTCATACTGCCCTGATAGAATAATTTTTTTGGCAAGCACCCCGGCCACGCCAAAGGTGTACCTCCATGGTGTTCGCACCCTGTATTCGATAAAATCCGTCTCCGGGCTGCTGCTGAAACGTTCCTGACCATCTCGATTCACAACCATGCTTTGTCCGTAATTGTCTTGCATGCGAAGCGCAGTGGGTGTTTGAACACTTGCTCCGATGCGAAGGCCGTTTTCAAAACGGTAGATTACACCCGCTTTTATATTCACGCCGAATCCTTCCACATTCAGATTTTCGCGAAAAGTGTAGTTCCTCAAATCTCCTGTACCAGGCGATGTGGCTTCTTCGTAAGTCTCGGATTCCCCAATGCCCCTCCTATATAGAGTCGATCATCGTAATTTCCACCCACTGTGATAGCGAACTCGTTCATTCTTCCTGAGGTGTTGGCTTCGTGACGTTGGAGCATTTCTCCCTGACTTACGCCGCCTTCGTATTCCTGAGGACTCGTTCCGTCGACAGGGTCAATCACAAAACCGTCATAAGCGAGCCCCGATCCAAGAAATGGTAAATCTGCCGGCTCTGTACCAAAAGCATCGTTGGCAAAACTCTGCATCAACGTACTTCCCAACGGGATTACTGCGTTGCTCGTGATTTGATCGTTGTAGGTATTCAATCTGTTGATCGATAAGCCCACGTTGACACTCTTCCAATAGGGATCGTCCAGCTCATTGGACAAAACAAAGCCGGCATTGCCAATGGCAAAGCCGGCGTGATTCCCGGATGAGGCCTGCCCCGCGAGGGAAGTGCTGATGTCTCTTGTCTCGACGAGAGGGGTGAGCGAAATTTCATTGAATCGAAACACCGCGACACCTGCAGGATTGATGTGCATGGCCGACATATCGCCTCCGAGTGCTGTGAAGGCCCCGCCCATGGCTCCAAACCTTGCCGTCCCGGGGGGCAGGTGCGTGGTGTACCGCTGTACGTCTGCATCATTTTGGGCCACAATCGTCCCCGCGACGCACAACAACGCAGCTGTGATGGTCGTTTGCCTCATCAATCTTAATCTATTTAATTATCGTCGGCCACCGCCTCCGCGTGAGGGAGAAACACTTCGTGAAGGAGAAGTGCTGTGCGATGGTGAACTGAAGCTCCGTGAGGGGCTGGTGCTGCGTGAAGGAGAACTATAGCTTCGCGACGGGCTGCTCATGCTCCTGGAAGGAGTACTTCGTATGGACCTGCTCGGCGCAGTTCTCGGAGTGCTTCGCGAAGGTTGCATGTTCGTTCTGCTCGGCTGTGCACTTCTCGGAGCGGCACTGCCCGATGAGCGGGTGCCTGATGGGCGTCGGTTTACAGCTCCTCCTCCCGCAGCACTGCGTTGCTGTTGACGGTTATAAGGAGACATTTGCGATTGGGTAGCTTCTCGTGGGGAAGTTCCGTACTGACGACTGCTTCCCGATGTGCGTTGGGTCGCTCCCGACCTCGTGGTCGGCCTTGGGGCTACACCTGAACTACGCGTACTGCTGTTGCGGGTTCCGCGTTCGCTTGCACTCGTAGCTGTGCGGCTGTCAGGGCGCACGGCATCTCTGCCCGATTTTGCTCCATCATCGCCCCGCTCTGAACGCGAGCGGTCACTGGCTGTGGCATTGTCTCCTCGACCTCTACTTTGATATTCACCGGATTTTGTGCGATCAGAGGAAGCCGCTCCTTGTTCGTTGCCGGTGATTACGCCACCCCGCTGTGATGTTCGGCCGCCACCTTCGCCGCGTCGATTATTTGAATATTGGATTCCGCCGTCTCCATAGAGACCGCCGCCACCTAACCATGGATTATAGCCCATGCCGTAGCCCATTCCCATTCCGTAGCCCATTCCAAAGCCCATGTTATAACCCATTCCGTAGCCCATACTATAACCCATTCCCATTCCGAATCGGTTCATTCCCCACGGACGCATCATAGGTCGGCAAAAAGGGTCCCAGAAAGGATCGCACCAGCCCCAGGGGCTCATGCCCATGCCGCCCATGCCCATCATAGGCATACCGTACATTCCCATTCCGTAACCACCCATTCCAAAACCGCCCATGGGCATTCCATAACTCATTCCCATTCCCATCATAGAACGGCCTCCGAAACTGTTAAATCCGAAGCCCATATTCATACGGGGTTGGTTCATGTTATTATTGTTGCCAAATGCACCTGTATTGTTATTGCGGTTGTTTTCGTCGGCGTACTCTGAATCATAATATTCGTCATCCCAGTATTCGTCGCCGTCCTGCTCCGCATTTTTTTGCTCTTGTTTGGCTTTTGCTTGCTCCCAATCTCCGGCGTCTCCATAATAGGCAGATTCCTCTTTGCTGTTGAACTGAGCAGGTGACTGATTTGAATTGGATCGATCAGCTTTGGGTGCGAAAGCTTGCGCTGTCACCGAGCGATCGCCCTCATAGTAAAGGTCATCGTACTCATCAAGCGATACCAAATCCTGATTGGTTCCGCAGGATGCCAAAAAGGCTGCCGAAATAATTCCCGTGATATATAATTTGAAGTGTCTCATGACTCTTGTTTTTACTTATTACAAAGCTAAAGATAAAAAAGTTTATCGCTCTCCCTGACTTTAGCTTACTTTGCATTCTTAGTTGCTATATAAGTAGCAAGGACTATTCCATAACGAAGAAATGAGCAATAAATTAACAACTCGTAACGAAAATTATTCCAATTGGTACAATGAATTGGTAGTCAGAGCGGATTTGGCCGAGCATTCGGAGGTTCGTGGCTGTATGGTCATCAAGCCACACGGTTATTCCGTATGGGAAAAAATGCAGCGTGCACTCGATGATATGTTCAAAGCCACGGGCCATCAAAATGCTTATTTTCCGCTTTTTATACCAAAATCCTATTTCTCAAAAGAAGCCAGTCACGTAGCAGGTTTCGCCAAGGAGTGTGCCGTGGTGACCCACTACCGCCTGAAGAACGATTCCGAGACGGGTGAAATTGTCGTTGACGAGGATGCAAAGCTCGAAGAAGAGCTCATCGTGCGGCCCACCTCTGAGACCATCATCTGGAATACTTATAAAGGTTGGATTCAAAGTTACCGCGACCTGCCCATTTTGGTAAATCAATGGTGCAATGTGGTACGCTGGGAAATGCGGACGCGCCTTTTTCTGCGGACCTCTGAATTTTTGTGGCAGGAAGGGCATACCGCCCACGCCACCAGAGCTGAAGCCATCGAGGAAGCCGAAAAGATGCTTGAAGTCTACGCCACTTTTGCCGAAGAGTGGCTCGCCATCCCGGTGGTGAAAGGGGTGAAATCGCCCGCTGAAAGATTTGCCGGAGCACTCGAAACGTATTGCATTGAGGCCCTGATGCAGGATGGAAAAGCGCTCCAAGCGGGCACATCGCACTTCCTCGGGCAAAATTTTGCGAAAGCATTTGATGTGACTTTCGTCAACAAAGAGGGAAAAGAAGAGATGGTATGGGCCACTTCCTGGGGAGTCTCCACGCGCCTCATGGGGGCACTTATCATGACCCACAGCGACGATAACGGCCTTGTGCTGCCTCCCAAACTCGCCCCGATTCAGGTGGCCATCGTTCCAATCTACCGACAGCTGGAGCAGCTCGAGCAAATAAGGGAGAAGGTAATGCCCTTTGTTGAGTCCTTGCGGAAAAAAGGCATCAGCGTGAAGTTTGACGACGACGACAACCGCAAGCCGGGATGGAAATTTGCAGAATACGAAATGAAAGGTGTTCCCGTGCGGCTGGCCATCGGCCCCCGCGACCTGGAAAACAACACCGTCGAAGTGGCTCGCCGCGACACTTTGGAGAAAAACATGGTCTCTTTCGACGATGTGGAAGCGACCGTAGAGCAGCTCATGATCGATATTCAGCAAAACCTTTACGACAAGGCGTTAAAGCACAGAACTGAGAATACCCGCGAAGTAAACAGCTGGGAGGAATTTACGGAAGTGCTTAAGACCAAAGGCGGATTCATTTCTGCCCATTGGGATGGCACCGCCGAGACTGAAGAGGTGATCAAGCAAAAAACCAAAGCCACCGTGCGCTGCATTCCGCTCGACGCTCCCGAGGAAGAAGGGAAATGCGTTTTTACCGGCAAGCCTTCAAGCCGCAGGGTACTTTTCGCAAAAGCTTATTAATCGACCGACAGGCTTGGCTAAGAAAAACCAAAACAGAACCTATGCCGAATTACGGCGCTTCGTGGAAGAGCGGAGTATGCTCAAACGCGATGTTTTTGAGTTGGGAAAACTGCGCTTTTCTGAATTGAAGCAGTTGCTGAAGGATGAAATGGGCCGCCTCGCAAAAGACATGGCCAAAAAGGATGCCCGCCTCGAAATCAAATACCACGACCGCAACGAATACTAGTGCGGCTGCACGGTGGCCGGTGATTACATTTTGTTTCACCTCCATACCAATGTATTTCGCCTCGATGCCGACAATGGCAAGGATGCCCCGTATCCCCTAACCGAGTATCTCCGCGAGAATTCCGGCCGCACCTATTGCGCTGTCATCAACGTTTACAATTTCCTCGCCGACAGCTTCAGGTACGAGCGGAACAACGACGCCGGCTACCTGGTGACCCGAATTTTCATCAATGCCGAAAATCATTTTTTCACCGAAGGCATCGCAAGCGCGGGTTGCGGTTATGAGAAATTTGGCGAAAGCGAGTTTGCGGGCGATGCCATCCCCAAAGTTTTGCGTTCTGTGATTTACGAAGCACTGAATTTTGAGATGATCGTTCCCGAGTACGCCCTTGTGTCGGAAATCGCTCTGAACGATGCCGTTCGAAGCGGAGGCCTCACCGGCTACCGCACCTCAAAGCGCATGGGTTTTAGGCTTTCGAGCGACCCCGACGAGCATCCTCATTAAATTTTTTGCGCATAAAGTGTGCGGATGCAAAAAAGGTATTATATTTGCACCCCGCAAACGGAAAAATGGCCCGTTCGTCTAGGGGTTAGGACGCCAGGTTTTCATCCTGGTAGCAGGGGTTCGAATCCCCTACGGGCTACAACAAATCACCCTCGACCACCGGTCGAGGGTTTTTTTATGCCCCCATATTTTTGCCAAGCTCGCTTGAGCAAAAATATGGGGGCATAAAAAAAGACCTCTGCGCAGCAGAGGGCCTGATTTGTTGTATTTCAAAATAACGGTCCCGGGGATCACTCCTCCGCCCGCAGGAAGGAGGAGTAATCCCCTTCGAAGTCGCGAATCCCCTCGCTTGAGCAAAATTCTAGGGGCATAAAAAAAGACCTCTGCGCAGCGGAGGGCCTGATTTGTTGTATTTCAAAATAACGATCCCGGGTATCACTCCTCCGTCGGCAGGAAGGAGGAGTAATACTCAAAGGGTATGTTAAATAGTTTAATCATCTGCTTTTCAAGTTTTTTTTATTCTTTCCACACCATTTCCATACAAGTGAGCATTCCGGCTGTTTTGGTCGGTGGGGTTTTCCTTTTGAAAGATGTCGCGTTATTAAGTTTTTAAGTGATAGGAACATTCGATGAAGCCCCTAATTTATTCCTCCATCCTGCGGTGGGTAAATAGGTTCGAACTTACTTACGGGTGATAAGACATCCCGTTTTACAGAGGTATTTAATTTTTACCCCAACATTAGCCCAATTATTGCAAAGTTGTACGAAAATTGACGAGTTGGCAGTAATTTCTGAATTATCTCTATTTTGGCGCAAAGGGATCCGTCTTCTGTTCTTTCCAAAGTGATTTTTCATCTCCCAACAATTCAAATAGGTGGTTGAAGGCAATTAGCATGGATTCTTCTTTATTTGGACTGTGCCGAAAATAAATCTCCAAAGCCTCAAATGAGTCTGTTTCCCACTCGCCAGTATAAAAGTCACCATAATACAACTGAAAGCCTTTAAAGCGATAATATGTACCGTCCAACATTGCTTGATAAAGGATTTTGAAATCAGAATTTCGCATTTTTGAAGTAACCTTGAGGGTTTCTATCCTACCTTCTGGTATTGAACTGAGCAAAATTGCCCTATTAGCACTAAATTTTAAAGGGCTAGTAGATTCCTTTTTAAACCTGTGTGGGCGACTTTCATGGAATTCTGTAAAGTTGATTAAGTGATAGTTTTGACATTCAATAACTCTGAAGGTGAGCAGGCCGTTCTGAATCCCTAATATTTCAAATTTTGGGCAATCTAAGTTCAACTCGCTCAAGTCATTTATGTATTGAATTGTTTCATCGATACCGTATTCTTCTTTCTGACTATAGGACTCCGATGAAACCGTGATTGATATCACAAACGTGGCAAGAACTTTGAAAAATGCAGATTTCATAATTGTGTGTATAGACTTTCTGTTTATTTTTGATCGGCGAAGTTCCAAGATGTTTATTATAATTTCTACTGGACGTCAATTTCCCATTCCGTTTCAATCACCCATTCTGTTTTAAGCTCGAAGTACATGGGGCCAAGTATAATGGTTTGACGTGAGTTTTTAGTGGAAATCCGCTAGTAAAAGATACCCCATAAGACTATCTTTTGCCTGTTTTATTTCTGATCTGCCCACCTTAAAATCGGATAATCTATGGCAGGGTTAATAATTGAATGTTAAAAGTAATAAATTTGGTGTGCCAGATGCAACCGATAGTGACCTTTATACCGATGTCAGAATACTTGTACTTCTTGTTAAGTGGTCTTAAGATAATGATGTTTAATTGTTTTTCGATTCCCCTTTTTT
>JAIVHQ010000420.1:1846-3006 GCA_020200995.1 Flavobacteriales bacterium | reverse complement strand
TGCAATTTCATTACCGCCTGTATCATAATGACCAATTCTGTAGTTCCGTACCTGTTCTGTGGTGCCGAATACGGTTTGTTCGCTTTCGTTTTCAAGGACCAAGGCATAAACCTCCTGGCTGTTTTCAAAGAACACCGTAGAATCTGCGTTGAAATCAAAATGCAAGGTATCACCGCTCAGATTGATAAACAGGTATTGGCCCGATCCCTCTGAATACACTTTAGTGCCGAACCCGGTAGGGCCGGAATTTTTTAAGCAAGTGCCCCAGCCGTAACATTCTTCCGGGGCATCATTGCCTGGATCAAAATCCGCGTCTTCATTTTCATTCATCACCGTGTGCAGGAAGAATTCTGCAACGCCCTCATTTTCTATCAACAAATCAATTTTCAGTGAGTAGTTGCGTTCCCAGGTTTCATCGAGCGGCGCAAAATCTTTTGCAGTGTTTTCAGTAAAAAGAGAAAAAGGCTGGGCAATCGCCGCACCTGCAATTGCGGTAAAAAGCAGAGAGAGGAGATGGTTTTTCATTTCACGGTTGTTTTACTTCCTGCCAAGGAGCGGGACTCGAGATTGCGGCGGGTGGCGTCGTATCTTGTCAATTTCATTGCGCGATATATCAAAACCTTGTAACAAGATAGGGTTTTTAGGAGATTTTCAATGTTAACCTTCTGACCACCGTGTGAATTTTCAAGAATAAACCTACTCAATGTGCTTACGGGTATTCGCTCGCTACCTTTCAGGTCGAAAATTCTGCACAGCACGGAATCTTCGAACCGCGCGGAAAGCGGGGTCTTCGGTTTGCGGAAAATGAAGTTGGAATTCTAATGAAGTTGGAATTCTGAGGAAACGGCGGCGCTTATGTGCTCTTTATTTTAGTTTAGAGGGATATAAGCGGGATTAACTCCCGGATTTTATGAGCTATGTGATTTAGTTTACAGCCACAGGGCGCATGCCGGGCATAGCGGATTGAAAATCGCTTTTCTAAATACCACCCTCATCATTTATTCGTAAATTAGGAGTCAAATCACTTCATATGGCCCTTATTATTTCTGATGATATACTTTCCAAAGCACAGGTGTCGGGGGAAGACCTCCTTATAGATTTGGCGTGTTATTTATATGACAAACAGCGATTTAGCTTAGGTCAGGCCCGTGTTTTGGCGG
>JAIVHQ010000420.1:0-1809 GCA_020200995.1 Flavobacteriales bacterium | reverse complement strand
CTGAAAACTTCTCGCGAATCTCCTCCAGCACGGCGATCACCCCGTCAGCATCATCTGTGGTCACCAGGCGGATGCGGTAGTCTTTGAATCCGTGGATGCCTTTGAAATAGCTGGCGTAGTGGCGGCGCATTTCGAGCACGCCGAGTTTTCGGCCTTTCCAGGCCAGGCCCGTTTCAAGGTGTTGTCGGGCGGCGTCCACACGCTCGGAGAGGGTGGGAGGAGGGAGGTGTTCGCCCGTTTTCATAAAGTGTTTGATCTCCCTGAAAATCCAAGGATAGCCGATGCTGGCGCGGCCTATCATGATGCCGTCTACGCCGTAGCGGTCTCTGTATTCCACCGCCTTTTCGGGGCTGTCGATGTCGCCGTTGCCGAAAACTGGGATGTGCATCCGCGGGTTGTTTTTCACTGCGGCGATCAGGCTCCAGTCGGCTTCGCCCTTGTACATCTGCTGTCGGGTGCGGCCGTGGATGGAGATGGCTTTGATGCCCACGTCCTGCAGGCGCTCGGCCACGTCGACGATGTACTTCGTAGACTCGCTCCAGCCGAGTCGCGTTTTCACGGTTACGGGCAGCTTGGTGCTTTTCACCACGGCATCGGTGAGCTCCACCATTTTCGGGATGTCGCGAAGAATCCCGGCTCCGGCGCCTTTGCAGGCCACTTTGTGCACGGGGCAACCGTAGTTTATGTCGAGGATATCGGGCGCGGCGGCTTCAACGATCTCTGCCGAGCGCATCATGGGTTCGAGGTCACTGCCGAATATCTGAATCCCGACGGGGCGTTCGTATTCGAAAATGTCGAGTTTTTGAACGCTCTTGGCGGCGTCTCTGATCAGGCCTTCCGACGAGATAAACTCCGTAAACATGAGGTCGGCGCCGTGCTGCTTGCAAAGGGCGCGAAACGGCGGATCGCTCACATCCTCCATGGGTGCGAGGATGAGCGGGAAGTCACCGAGGTTTATATTGTCTATCTTTGCCATCCTTTTCGAAGTGCAAATCTACTAAATATCAGGGCATGCGTTCAAGGCCTTTTGCTTCGGCAGATCCTTTTCTGAAAATCATCCTTCTTTTTCTCCTTTCTTTTAGCTGTTTAGGTGTGTTTATGCTCATGGCGCAGGGTGTAATTTCGGCCCTTTACGGAGTGAGTTTCTTCACCGAGCCCGAGCTGATCAAAGACTATTCTAAGCCGCACATACTCCAAGTCAATTACGTGCTTTTGCTGTTTCAGCACCTCGGCTTGTTTGTGGTTCCCGCTGTGGTATTTGCAGCCCTCTCGGCGCACGAGCCCGCCAGGATGATCGGCTTCAGGCGGACTTCACCTGTAATCATTGCATTGGGAGTGTTGGCCATGATTGCGGCCATGCCAGCGGTCAATGCCATGGCCTGGGCCAATGAGGCGGTTAGTTTCCCTTCGTTTCTAAAACCCCTGGAAGATGCTATGCGCGCCATGGAAGACCAGGCGGGTGAGCTCACCAAGGCCCTCACTTCGCAGGAGCACATCGGCTATCTGTTGGTCAACCTCTTCGTGATTGCCGTGATTCCGGCCATCGGTGAGGAGATGATTTTTCGGGGCATCCTGTTGCGGGTTTTGGAGTCATGGACAGGCCGTAAACACGCGGCGGTGTGGATTTCGGCAGCCTTGTTCAGCGGCATGCACATGCAGTTTTACGGCTTTTTACCGCGGATGATGCTCGGTGCCCTTCTCGGCTACCTCTTTGTGTGGACGCGGTCGCTCTGGGTGCCTATTGCAGCCCACTTTGCCAACAATGCCATTGCGCTTATTGCCATGTACCTCATCGCCACGGGCGGCATA
>JAIVHQ010000419.1 GCA_020200995.1 Flavobacteriales bacterium | reverse complement strand
CCAAACTTACGGCGAGGTGCGTCCTGCTCCCGCCGACGACCACGCCCAATGGTTTGGTGAAATGCCCGGCCCCAACCGCTTTGTCACCATCGCTTACCATCCCGAGACCAATGCCTTTCAGGGCATCAACACTTTTGGGATGCGCATGCGCCACGAATATTTCGACGCTGCACTGCGCAATGGACTCGGAGTAAGTGAAGTGGTGGGCGGTATTGAAGCGGCCAATTTTGACGCCGAGTTTTACCGCAAGTGGCCCAAAGACCTCAAAGCTGCCTTTACCCAAGATACGGGCATCGCCGTCAAAGAACGCAATGCACTCCAAAAACTTTTCAAAAAATGAGTCTTTCACCCGAAACCACCCGCGTTTTCAAAACTGTCGGCATGGGCCTGTTTACCATTGCCTCGCTGGCTTTCTTCGCCCTTACTTTTGTGGTGGAGCTCGACTTTGATGACGTTCCCGCCGATGAATTCGAAGTCCACGCCTCCGCCGAATTTGCCGAAAGGCTTCAAGACCTGCCGCACGCTCCGGCATATCGAATGTTTTACGCCGTCGGTGATGCCATGGACGCCCACAACACGGCTGTCATTGAAGAAAAAGGCCTTGGTGCCGCTGACCGCACTGCTTTTTTCGAGCGCATCGACGGCGACGCTGCGAACTACGACGAGGCATTGATCGAAGCCCATTTTCCGGAAGGAAAAAAAGAAGGCCCCAGCCTGCGCCAAAAGGTAAAAGACTACACCGGCTGGATGGCCGACAATGATTGGGGCAGCTATGAGGAATTTGAAAAGACGTTGATTACCAAGCTCGATGAGGTGAATGAGGCTGTGATCTCCGAACATGGTTTCAGCTCCGGCAACCGTGAGAACGACCGCTATGCCGTGATGACAGCAGGCGTTCCCGACTGGTTGAAAACAGGCCTTTGGGCATTCCTCATTTTTGGTCTTGCCGCACTGGCCGGGTTCGTCCACATGTACCCCGACACCAAGCGTAAGCCGGGGATTCACAACACGGGTATTTTTCATAAGAAAATGCAGACGCGGCAATGGCCGGCCTGGGTTGTAATGGCTTTATTGATTGGTTTCTACATTTTGCTCTATCAGTACGCGGCCTTCTTCGCACCGCAAGCCGCACTCCTCGAGCCGCTGTCGCGCATTATGGCAGGTACGGCTTCGAGTCAGTGGTTTTTGTACGGGTTTATGTACACCCTCGCCATGACGGTGATGGGTATCCGCATGATGATCAAGTACCGGGGTAACGCTTACCAACAGGTGCGGACAGTGTCGGTCATCTTCTTTCAGGTGGCTTTCGCTTTTACGCTTCCACAAATATTGACGCTCATGCAATTGCCTTCCATGGACATCAAGAGCGCCTGGCCACTTGAGTACAACTTTTTTTTCGATTACCGCGTGGATGAGATGATGGCGGCCGGCACTTTCGGGCTATTTCTGTTCGGTTGGGGCATCGCGCTCTTCGCGATTGGCGTGCCGGTGCTCACCTACATTTACGGAAAGCGTTGGTACTGCTCCTGGGTGTGCGGCTGCGGCGGCCTGGCTGAGACCGTTGGCGATCCCTACCGCCACCTTAGCGACAAGCGCCTTGGTGCCTGGCAGATCGAAAGGTGGCTGGTGCACAGCGTTCTCGTTTTTGCCGTGGTGATGACCGGCCTCGTGGCTTACACCACCTTTACGGGAGATGCGGAAGTGCTCGGCGTCAACTCTTACAGCGTGAGAGGTACTTATGGGTTCCTCATCGGATTTGTTTTTGCCGGCGCGGTCGGGACGGGTTTCTATCCCGTGATGGGCAACAGGGTGTGGT
>JAIVHQ010000048.1 GCA_020200995.1 Flavobacteriales bacterium | reverse complement strand
CAGAAAATGACACCATTTCGCTGCAACCAATTACAGGAGCACTCGTATATGAACTCGAATTCAGCGGACCTGCATTAACCGGGCCGGTCACGGTGGATCAAACATCTCCTGTGTTTTATCCGAATGTGTTTGCCCATTTGCCGAAAGGCGAAACACTCAATGTAAGACTGAGGGTCTCGATCGAAGGTGAATGGAGTGCATGGAGTGATTACTGTTCGGCTGCTTTTGCGTCAATCGACGAAGAAGAACCGGATGAAGAAGATGAAGAACCGACGGCAGAAGAGCCCGACGAAGAAAATGAAACTTTCTCAATAAATCTCTTCATTTATCCGAACCCTTCGCAATCGGGAACCGTAATACGAACACGGATGAAGGGAGATTGGGAAAATGTAGAATTAACATTGAGAACCCTCGCGGGTACAGCGCTGAAAAAACTGAGAATGAATTATACACACATGGAGAGTCAGGCATTAAACCTGCCCGACATCGATCCGGGAATATACTTTCTGACTGCAGTTCACGGAAGATCAACCCTGACAAAAAAAGTAATCATTCAATAGCGCATTGCTGCACGCAACACCAAACGACACTAACGTTTAGTTTAAGGGGAGAAGTCGCTGTTCGGTCTAAGGATCGGCAGCGGCTTTGCCTTTTTAAATAGGTTCCTGTAACATTATTTATAAAAAATTAATGAATGCAAACAATGGAAAATCTCCATGTAATAACTTACCCGAGAGCCACTAGCCCGCATAAAATATGATACCGAACCTCTCTGAACAGGGGTAAATTAAAATCTTTGGTCCCCATATTTTTGCACTTTAGCATCATTTATTCGTATCTTGTCGAACTTTTGTTTAACTGATTACAAACCAATTTCGACGAGATGACTAAGATGTTTACGCAATTCAAGTCGGCCGTGCTGTTGTGGCTGCCGATGCTCCTAATGCCCTTTTTGGGTTCCGCACAATGCGACACAGTATTTTATGACGCAGGTGGCCCTAACGGAGGCTATCTGTCCAATGACAATTCTTCCTGGACGTTTTGCCCCGACAATCCCGGGACTGAAATAGTTCAGGTTACTTTTGTCAGCTTCAATGTTGAGACCAATTGGGATAAACTTTACGTTTACGACGGACCCGACAATACATTCCCACAGATCAGTTCGGGAAACGGAGCCGGTTCAGGACCGTGTGACCAGACCGGAGGGTATTGGGGAACCACAATTCCCGGCCCTTTCACTTCCACCGACCCCGGTGGATGCCTGCATTTTGAATTCTGTTCGGATCCTTCTGTCCAGTTGGCCGGTTGGGAAGCCGATGTGGAATGCGTTGCTGCTCCTGAGTGTTTTCCCCCTGTCATCACTGTTTCGCAGAACCCGCGTGATTGCGACACCCAAACTTATTCTGTAGACATTACTTTGGTACAACAAGGATTTCCCGAAGTTATTCCGAGTCTTTTGGCTTCAGTAACATCGAACGGATCGGCTGTGCCCGGTACAGGTGGCATTTTTGCTAACCAGGAGGGCAACACCTTCACTGTAGGGAATTTACCGCTTGACCAGGAGTTGGATATTACATTACAGTTGTTGGGTACAGATTGTTCGGTTACCACATCTCAGTTTGCCGTATCCAACGGCTGCCCCATCGATCTTGAATGCGGTGTTGCATTGGATCAATCTTATTGCTACCTGGACAATGACACAGTTCCTTTCCTTTACCAAAGCCCCGATGGCGAGCCAATCACCATTTTCTTTGAAGGTGGTTTGTTGCAGTCTTGCTGCGATGAGATTTCTCTTTATGACGGTGAAGACGCTACAGGCGAATTGCTGTTCTCAGGAAGTAATGATGGCAACCTAAATGGCCTTGGCGCAATCGCAGAGAGCGGATCGCTATATATGAAGGTCAGCTCAAACGGATCAGTATCGTGCGAATCAGGATCTTCTGTGGCAAGCGAGTGGAACTGGTTTGTGGGTTGCGGAATCGACATCGAAGGATGTACGGACCCCGACGCCCTCAACTACCTCCCTGTTGCGACAGAGGACAATGGAACTTGTCTGACTGACGGTCAGGATTGTGAAAATGCTGCCCTGGTTGAGACCCTGCCATATATCAATTCAGGTAACACATCAGCTTTCGGAAATGACTACAGTTCATCAGATGTACCTCTTCAGTTGCCTGGTGGTGCCGTAGGAACGGGAACCCTTAACAGCAACTATTTGAATGGCCCCGAGGCCGTGTTCGCCTATACTCCTGACGAAGATGGATTCATTGATGTGGCTGTAACAGGATCGGGCACGTCGACCGGTCTCTTTGTATTCTCGAGCTGTCCTTTTGAATTTCTTACCGGTTACCACACAGTGGTTGCAGGAGGTTCAGGAAGGTTTATCGATGCAATGCCTGTTTCAGGTGGAACTGACTACTATGTTGTCATTTCATCGACCAGCGCTCCGCAATCATTCAACCTGACAATTAGCAATACGGTATTTGACTGCCCTACATTCAATGCCAATATAGGCGACATCTGCCCCGTAGGTGATCAATTCGCTATTTTGGATGAAGATTGTAATTGTGAAGAAATCGAATTTGATGGCTGCACTACAGGCAATCAGGTTGGTAATCTCATTCCACCTTGTAATGGAGTACCCGTTACACAGAACGCAGTGACCGTGGGTTCATACTCAACAGTGCTCGTTCAAAACGGCGGAATTTATACCTTCTTTACAGGCCCTAATGATAACATTGACTTGTTTTACCTCACGGTTACCTCTGCTGACGGATCAGATGTCCTTGCAGCAAGTCCGGGGCAAGTTGTTTGGCAAAGTACTTTCGACGGAAACGTTCGTTTTTACACCCACGGCGCAGCCGATTGTGAAGGCGACGTTACAGGTAGTGCTTCGAGCCACCAGCGTCGTGTTTGGGCAGATTGCGAAACACTTGTTACCGATTGTCCCGACCTCTCAGCAAACTTTGGCGACTTCTGCGAGACAGAAGACGGAGAATCGGGTACAGTCAATGAAAATTGCGAATGTGAAGTAGTCGTTTTTGAAGGATGTACTGACGGAACTGCAAGTTCTTCAACCTTGAACCCCCAATGTTCAGGCGCTGTAGTTCAGCAAGCCAACGTACCCATCGGATCGTATAACAACGTGAACGTAGAAAACGGAGCTGTATACGAGCTTAACACCACAGTAAATGATTTCGTTTCTGCATTCTACATCACCATCACTGATGAAGATGGAGACGAAGTACTCGCTACGGGTATTAATAGCCTGACATGGACCAGTACATTGACCGGCCAGATCAGGTTTTACACCCACGGCGGCATTGATTGCACGAGTCCTTTCACGGGCGTTGTTACTGCCCACACCAGAAGTATTGAAGCAACCGATTGTGACAACCTCATTTTCGATTGCCAGGATCTTGGACTTGACTTTGGTGAATTCTGCACCAATGATGAAGGCAACCTGGGAACAGTAAACGACGAATGTGAGTGTGGTGATTTAGTATTTGCCGGTTGCACCAACGGATTTCAATTTGGTACACAAACTGCAAATTGCAGCGGCGCACCTCAGAATACGACAGGATCATTTGTAAATGAGTACACACTTGTGAACAATATTCAGAACGGTGGTACGTACACTTTCTCTACTACAACCAACGATCAGGTACCCATTTTCTACGTGACCATCACGAATGCAAATGCATCCGATACCCTTGCTACAGGTGCAGCTCCCCTCATTTGGGTAGCACCCGCCGGCGTGGAGTCTGTAAGGTTTTACACGCACAGCACACCCAACTGTACAGGTGGTGTCACAGGTGGAGCATCGTCACACACGCGCATCACGACTGCAGATTGCTCAACTGTAATTCCCGACTGTGAGGATTTAGGCCTCAACATCGGAGACTCTTGTGATGACGGCGACCCGGCCACTATCCAGGAGGTAGTAACCGAAGATTGTGAGTGTATTGGAGTTGTGCCACCAACGGGAGGTAATTGCAACGATGCAATATCAGTTGGTTCACTCCCCTACAATGACGAAGATGAAACATCTACCTACCTCAACGCATATTCGGCAGATGACAAGCCAAATAATGCAGTTAACGTGGTGGGAACAGGTTCGGGATCCGGACTATTCCTGAACGGAGACGATGTTGTATATGCTTATACACCCGCATCGAATGAAATGATCGACATTGAATTGACAGACCACTCAATTCGTACAGGTCTTTGGGCCTTTTCAGGTTGTCCTTTCGATGTGACAGTAGGGTATCATACAAGCAGCAGCGCAGGCGGGCGACTTATCGAGTCGCTGCCGGTAACAGCAGGCGAGACTTATTACATTGTAATTTCCACCTGGCCTGCTCCGCAGTCAACGGATTATTCGCTGTCAATCACGCTTTCGGAAGAGCAGGCAGATTGTCCCGACCTCAACGCCAATATCGGCACCGCTTGTGATGACGGAGATTCTTCGACAATCAATGACGTAATTACTGAAGACTGCGAATGTGTAGGTCAACCCCTGCCATTGACAAACTGCGGTGAGTACTCAAGTGCACCCGAAACAGTGTTTGGTGGCAACCTGATTCAACCCAGCGTTATTACCGATGAACTCGAAATCAGCGGAAGCAACGGAACCCTGCTTGATTTGAATGTTGTGGTTGATATGAGCCATACGTTCACTGCGGAGGTACAAGTGAAATTGACCAGCCCCGCCGGAACAGAAGTTCAGCTTTTGAACAGCGGAAATTGCGCCGACGGACAAAACATCCAGGTTCTTTTTGATGACGCTGCCACCAGTCCGAGTTGCAACACCACAGGCCAGGGAGCAGCGCTCCAGGGCAACTACGCTCCTTACACAGCGTTGTCAGCGCTTGAAGGTGAGGATTTCGACGGAACATGGACCCTAACACCTTAGAGACTGCTGTTTTGGCAGCAGGCCTGGACGAAGTGCTTTCTTCTCCCGAATCGGACTTGACGGTATTTGCTCCGACAGACGATGCTTTCGCCAACCTGCCCGAGGGTGTGCTCGCAGCACTGCTGGATGACCCCGAAGGTGCACTGGCTGACGTATTGCTCGCACACGTATCTCAAGGCACGACGTTGTCTGGAGATCTTTCTGACGGTCTGAACATCCCTATGCTTTTCGGACCTGATGCAACGATCACCTTCTCAGACGGCTCAATTTTCATCAACAACGCAGAAATCATCATAGCTGACCTATTGGCCAACAATGGTGTGGTACACGTGATTGATGCTGTAATTGATCCTGACGGAGAGCCACCGTTGCCGACTGTTTTTGAAATCATCCAAAACAGCCCCATTCATACAACTGCAACGGCAGCTATTATAGCCGCAGGGCTTGACGGAACGCTCACCAATGACGGACCGTTCACAGTTTTCGCACCGACAGATGCAGCTTTTGCAGCTATTCCATCGGAAGTAATCGACACATTGCTCGCAGATCCCGAAGGTGAACTTACCGACATCCTGCTTTACCACGTGGTAAACGGAACTACGCTGTCTACAGACTTGTCAGATGGCCAGGTGATCGAAACACTTTTAGGTCAAAACATCACTGTTACGATTACCGCTGACGGAGTTTTCATAAACGAAGCACAAGTTATCCTTGCAGACCAATTGGCGAGCAACGGTGTAGTGCATGTGATCGATGCTGTACTTCTTCCCGAGGCTCCCGGTGATACTGACTGCGACCAAGCAACTGAAATACTAGGCTCGCCCACATTTGCGGAAGACGAAGTATTCACGTCAATGGCCGGTGAAACTGCTTCAGGAGTTGACCAATGTCAAAACACCGACAATGTTCAGCCTGATCAGTGGTTCTTTACCGAATCTATTGCAACTGTAATGTACTTCCGTGCATGGGGTCTTAATGATTTCGATGCAGCAGTAGAAGTGTATGAAGAATGTGGTGGTGAACTTCTGGCTTGCCAGAATACAGCACCCGCAGGTGACCGTGAAATTGTAATTCTGCAAAACACCACTCCCGGTGAGACTTACTACTTCAGGGTATACCACGGGGGAACAGGCACACCAAATACACTTGATTACAGTGTATCTGTCGCCCACATCCCGTTCACGAAACTCCGCGAGGAAGACTGTGAAGTATTCGATTACACGCCGGCCGACATGATCCGAACCGAGCTACCACCAAATCAATTCCTTTTGACCAACTGGTACTTTGAGTTCACTGAAAATGAGGCGCCGTTTAATACTTACGAGATCCTTTCGCCCAACGGTTCCAACCCGAACTTCAATTTGCAGTGGTTCCCACAGGCGGAATACGGAAGAACGTATTCAGTGCGCACACGCGCCAGCATGTACCAAGGACCGAACCTGGGTGATTACGGCGAAGCTTGTGATATCGGATTCTCTGAATCTCCGCTCACTACCCAGCTTATCGTATCGCAAGCTTTAGGATTCTACAACATGTGCGACATCCTTGAAGCCGACAATGTGGTGGGTGCTGATGAGTACAACTGGATATTCTCTGACGGTTTCGAAGAAGTTGAAGCCACGACGAGCACACGGTTCCTGCAGCTATCTAATGTGTCAGGATTGAACCTCGGTTCACCTTACGCAATCTCTATCACTGCGCGCTCACTCGGAGAGTGGAGTGAGGTCGGAGAAATTCGATTGATCGCCATGAACAACTTCGTTCCTGAGACAGGTATAGACGCCGACATTACCCCTTGTGATGCCACTTACCCGATTACTCAGGTACTGAGTGCTGTTGAAATATGTGCAGCTGAGTTTTACACTTGGAGGTTCATCAACAACACAGATCCTGACCAGGAAGATCTGATCTACACGCGTACTGATGGAATTCGTACCATCAACCTCGCGCTGGTTGGCGGCCTGATTCCCGGCCATACCTACACAGTGCAGGTACGCGCAGGATCCGGTGGTTTGACAAATGACTACGGATATCCTTGCGACATTACCATCGAAGGTGAAGATCCCGGGTCAATTGGTCAGCCTGGTGTGATTGCTTTCTCAGAGAACGAAGCTGAAATCAGCATCTACCCCAACCCGAACACAGGAAGTGAGATGATGATTGAAGTGAGAAATCTGAGTGATGATATGCACGACTTTATTATTGAGGTCTATGACATCTACGGTAAAAAAGTACACAGCGAGAATGTAGCCAATAACGGCACATTTATGAATGTTGCTGTCAACTTCCACAGGCCAATGGCCGCCGGAGTATACACAGTTAACGTAATCTCCAATGAGAAAGTCATCGGAGCACGTAAACTGGTGGTGCAGAAATAATCGTTAATCCATCAAACCTAAAACCCGCAGCTGACCGCTGCGGGTTTTTTTAGTTCCTAAAGTGCCGTCCCGTTTTCTCGGGATTGGTTATTATTGCCGGCAGAGAAAGCAGCCTATGATGTTTCCCATTGAAAACGATGCCATCACCCTTGGCATTCTAATCGTCGTTTTGGCGGCCATCTTCAAAACGAATTCCATGCCGAGGTTTGCGGGCTTCTATAAGTACGTACCCGCGTTGTTGCTGTGCTATTTTATTCCTGCCATCATCAACTCGTTGGGATTGTTTGACCACGACTCCAGCGACCGGCTTTACTTCATGGCTTCCAGATTTCTGCTGCCCGCCAGTCTGGTACTGCTCTGCGTTAATATCGACCTCCGGGGAGTGCTACGCCTCGGCCCCAAGGCACTGATTATGTTTTTAACCTCAACGGTCAGCATCATCATCGGGGCACCGATAGCGCTTTACCTCGTTTCGCTCGCAGCCCCTGAACTGCTCATGGGTGAAGGACCCGACGCTATCTGGCGCGGACTTGCCACAATCGCCGGAAGCTGGATCGGTGGAGGGGCCAATCAAACCGCCATGAAAGAGATATACGGCGCAAGTGACGCTCTGTTTTCAGCGATGATTGTGGTAGATGTCTTCGTGGCGAATATTTGGATGGCCTTCCTGCTATTCGGCGCCGGGGTGAGCGACAAGCTGGACCTGAAATTGAAGGCCGACAATTCAGCCATCACAGATCTGAGGCAACGTGTGGAGAAGCAACAGCAGGCAGCTGCCCGTGTGGCGAGTTTCACAGACATCATGATGATTCTGGGGGTCGGCTTCGGAATGGTAGCCCTTTCTCACGCCCTCAGCGGAACTATCGGCCCTGCGGTTGGGGCTCGCATATCTGCCATACTCGCTGAAAATCCCGATTCCTGGGTGCGCTTATTCACCTCCTTTGGCAGCAGTTTTTTCTGGCTCGTGGTCATTGCCACTATCGGCGGAGTGCTGCTCTCTTTCACCAGGGCGCGAAATTTGGAGGGTGCAGGGGCCTCGAAGTTTGGCAGTGCATTTCTGTACGTTCTCGTGGGCACCATAGGACTGCACATGGACATCGGAAAGTTAATCAGCGAATGGCATGTATTCAAATTCATCCTGTCCATCGGCTTTATCTGGATTTTGGTGCACATCAGCATACTTTTGCTGGTAGGAAAAATCATCAGGGCACCGTTTTTCTTTATCGCAGTTGGGTCGCAGGCCAACATCGGCGGAGCTGCATCAGCACCTATTGTGGCATCGGCATTCAGCCCTGCGTTGGCTCCGGTGGGAGTATTGCTGGCGGTGCTGGGTTATGCTGTGGGGACTTTCGGGGCTATTGCTTGTGCTATTCTCATGCAGGCCCTCACCATATAGCCTCTGCTTTTATAGTCCGAGAGCTGCGTTATGCTCGTTTTCAAAATCCTCATTTACATATGGTAAACTGCGGTTTTGAAACCTTCGCATGCCTTGCTCTCGAACTCTAAAAGACAGACGCTCGGACGAATAAATGCGGAACCGGCCAAATAGTGGCTGTCCATAAAGTCCGCAATCATGCATCCTGCTTGATCTGCGATCTGCCTTCCACTTGTTCTTGATATGAGTCATCCCGCCGCGGCGGGACTCCTCGTTTTTTAGAACTGCGTGCGCCCATGCATTCTGTCATGCCTGCGGCTTGATCTAAAGACTTGGTCTAAGGAGTTGCTATCGAACTTTATGATCCAGCCACTTGAGTGTATTGACAACCTCTATTTAGGTTTTGTTGTTTTAGTGTGATAGCCGCGTTATACTCGGTTTCAAAATCCTCATCCCGCAATACTGCGGGACTCCGGTTTTGAAACCTTGGCATGCCTTGCTATCGAACTCTAAAGACAGACGCTCGAACGAATTAATACAGAAATTGCCAAATAGTGGCTGTCCGGAAAGCCCATTCTCATGCCTTCGGTCATGCCTGCGGCTTGATCCAAGGACTTGATCTTCGATCGGCGTTGCACCATTCCTGCAGATTGGTCTGGCGACTTGCTTCTACAGTGAGTCATCCCGCCGCGGCGGGACTCCTTGTTTTTCAATTACTCATTCATTGTAAGCTTTAAGCGGTTTTCGTGAGCTCCCTTCGCTCGGTTCTTCGTGCGACCATGCTTTCAGCGCTCCGAGGACTTGATAACGCGCTTTCTTATTCAGAAACTTGAATGTATTGATAGGATCGGTTAAAGGCGGCCGAAAGAAACGGAGACCAAAAACTCCAGAACATGACAAAGGCCGCCTCTCAAAAAAAGAAGCGGCCTTTGCCTTTATAACCTGAGTTCGATTATCCTTCAGGATTCAGAACGTCTGTAAATTGAGGGTTTAACCCAAAAAAAAAGAATGGATGCTTGCGAGGAACAGGGTTGCGCTGTGGAATTGAAGTTCAAAAATACGGGCGTAAATTGATATTGACTTATCCATAAAATGCGAAATGCTGCGTTACATTTTCGCGCTTTAGCCCGCTAAAGCTTTGAAAACGAGCCTTGCATCTCACATTTTATGAATATCTGAATTCCCGAATTATAACCGATCTCAGGTTTATAGCGACGGGCAATAAATGCGAAATCAATGTTTCGCGGCTGCCCGATTATTGTACGTCGCTGTAAGTAGGCTGTTCGGCAACCTCATGCTTGGCATAAGCTCCGCATGCCTTGTGGTTGCTGCTGCAAGATGTGATTAAAGCTCCTGAAAACAACGCGGCAAACAAAAATATTGAAAACCTTTTCATGGTTGTGGATTCTGTGATTTGCTCATGTATACACCACGGTACCACAAAAGGTTTCGCCAAAACAACCTGCAAACCGTTCAAGGTGACTTTTGTGCCGCTTATCAAGTACTTTGGGTAAAATTACTACTTTGCTTTGCATAGTACCTTATACACACTTATATTTGCGGCGTACTTCAGCGAACCGATGTACGTAAAACCCGAAAAATGAATATTGACAACACCAAGGCACAAATGCGGAAAGGGGTTTTGGAGTTTTGCATACTCCAATTGCTGCTGCACGATGAAATGTATCCTTCGGACATCATCGAGGCGCTCAAAAAAGCCAAATTGATCGTGGTTGAGGGCACCCTCTATCCCTTGCTCACCAGGCTCAAAAATGCCGGTGTGCTCGACTACCGATGGGAAGAATCGAAATCGGGCCCGCCGAGAAAATACTACAAACTCACTCCGCTCGGAGAGAAATTTTTAGAAGAGCTCAGCCACACATGGCAAGAACTTGAAGAAGCCGTTACTCAAACTACCAACAACCATCAATCATGAACAAGACCATCAACGTAAACATCGGAGGCCGCGTATTTAATATCGAAGAAGCGGCATTCGAAAAACTCAACAACTACATCAACTCCATTCGCGGGTACTTCGGGAGAGACAGCAGCGCCGAGGAAATCATCGCCGACATCGAACTGCGGATTGCCGAACTCCTTTTAGAGAGAACGAATGAGCAAAAACAGGTGGTGGTTGCCAAAGATGTAAACGAGGTGATTGCCATTATGGGACGGCCCGAGGAATTCGCTGAGGATCCTGAAGAGGCGGATCAACAGCACTCAACGACCGGCCAAACCCATGCATCGAAACGGGTATTCCGGGATCCTGATGATAAAGTCATCTTTGGGGTGTGCAGCGGCGTCAGTGCGTACTTTGGGTGGGATCCCCTGATATTGCGAATTCTTTTTGCTGCGGCATTTCTCTTCTTCGGATCGGGTCTCCTGCTTTACATCCTCTTGGCCCTGATCATCCCGAGCGCCAAAACCACCGCCGAAAAACTCCAAATGCGCGGTGAACCCGTGACAGTGGAAAACATCTCAAAAAAAGTAAGCGAATCATTCGGAGATATTAAAGACGACCTCAAAGATTTCGGAAAAAAAAACAACATTAACGAGGAGCGACTCAAGCGGGAAGGCAAACGTGTAGAATTGTTTTTCAGAAAGTTGGGGCAATTCTTGCTAAACATCTTACGTCTGATCGGAGAAATACTCGGCAGGTTCACGGGAGCAGCCCTTTTCCTGGCAGCCGTACTCGCCATTCTCGTTCTCCTGAGTGCTTTGCTCGGGTGGGATTTCGCCTTCAAGGTCTCCGACGGCAACATGTTTATGGATGAACACCTGCACCAATTTGCCAATGCCGTCTTTGCAGACAACACCCAGCGCAATGTATTTTTGTGGGGCATCGGGGGCCTTACGATCATTCCACTTATACTCCTGCTGCTGCTCTCTATCAGATTGCTTTTCAGCTATCGCAAAATACCGGGGTACACAGCCGTTGTGCTCGGAATATTCTGGATATTCAGCCTTGGAGCAGTGGCCTTCACCGGTATCAGGCTCTACAAAGAATACCATGTTGAAACCGGGTACTCGGAGGTTATCGACCTGCCAAACCCCGATGCAGAAGTGATGATCATCGACATGGCCGATACGGGAGAACCCGAATACAGCTTCAGCACAGGATTTGGTTCGGGGCGCGCTTTTTTTCACGGCACTGTAACATTTCCCGGGATCGACTCGACTGATATATTGTACACCGGAAAAAATAAATTTACCGTGGCCATGGCTGAAAACAACAATGATTACAAACTTGAAGTAGAGCGAAAAGCACGCGGAGCGGGTCGAAAAGATGCCGTCAATAACGCGCGTGACATCCAAACCCTACACGAAATAATCGGTGACAGCCTGCGCATCTATCCGCGATTTGCGCTCAAAAAAGGACAGAAAATACGCGCTCAGGAAGTGCTTTACACCTTGCATGTACCTGTTGGAAAGCGGGTACACTTCACCCGCAGTGCGGGAAAAATTATGTA
>JAIVHQ010000418.1 GCA_020200995.1 Flavobacteriales bacterium | reverse complement strand
CGGCTTCATGTCGCGAAGCGCCTCGGCCGATTCTACCAGCACAATGTTTTTATTACCGGTAGAAAAATGGGCTTTAATCTTTATTCCCAAACCTTCTGTGAGTGCCTCGGGAACGGGGAGTTCAGAAATTACGGGAATAGCATCGAGGTTGATTTCAAAACTGCGCCGGGCGGGGTCACCTTTTCCGGAAAGGATGTAATCGCCGGCCCTGAAAGCAAATCTTCCCGGACCCGTTTTTTCCGAAAGGTATGCCACAGCCGCAGCAGTGCCGTGTCCGCAAAGCCCTATTTCGGCATCGGGAGCAAACCAGCGCACTTTGCGCACCCCTTCAGCGTCGGGAGGTACGAGAAATGTTGTGGCTGGTTGGTGCAGGTCGCGGGCTATGCGTTGCATCACTTCCGCGGGTAGCATTTCGTTGACCTCGGTCACTGCCGAGATATTGCCGGCAAGGCCCGATTTTGCATCGGTGAATACAGAGATGAGTTGATAGGGGTACTTCAAAGTGTTCATAATGTTGCAGTTTAAAAAAAGCGCCCCGCAAATTTCGGATTTTCCGAAAATGGCGGGGCGCAATACAAGCGGATGTCGAAGCGAATTACTGAGCCATGCTCAAGGATGGCTTCTCATCGGGCCCGTAACCGAAAAGCTCTTCGAGGCTCAGCACTTCAACAGGGCCGAGTTTTTCGAGTTGATCGAGCTTCATGAGTTCTTCATTTCCGATAACCAGATAAGTATACGAGCTGCCTTTGATGTTTTGGTCAAAGAAAGCCTTCAGGTCCTCGAACGTCATGTTTTGAAGCACTTCGTAATTCTCTTTGCGGATATCGTAATCCAGACCCCTGCGCTTTGCGGTGAGGTAGCTCCAGAAGATGGACTCACGGGTGATGCGGTTGGCTTCGATCTGCTTGAGTGCAGCATCGCGGGCATTTTCGAATTGAATATCGGATCGGGGCATGTCGCTCATCAGCTCCAGCATGGCATCTGTAGCCTCGGGCAGCTTGTCGACCTGTGCGCCGATGTAAGCGCGTACGTAATGCGACTTATCTAACCTGTCGGGGGTAGTGAACACGCTGTAAGCCGAATAGGCAAGTGCTTTAGACTCTCGAATCTCCTGAAATACAATTGACGAAAGACCACTTCCAAAATACTGGTTGTATGTCGAAGTCTGTGAAGAAAACCTTGTTCTCATCAATCGCAATCTCCTCAAAAACCTTTGGGGCGGGGTACTCCATAAGCTCTTCTGGTACTTTGTGGTATTTGTCCAGAGCGGCCATCGCATCGGCTGTTTCGTACGGGCCGTAATAGAATACGTGGTGTTTATAAGAAGTGATGTTTTTGATCTTTTCCACCAGAGATTCCGCTGTCAGACTTCGGAGCTCATCTTCGCTCATCATATGTTTTACAGGGTTGTCTGATCCATATTGGGCATAGTTAACCATGGCCCTGTTCAGGATTTGATTCTTGTTTTTGATGGCGTCTTTTCGCTTCTTCATGATTCCGTCGATCATGTCGGAAAGGGCTTTTTCGTCGGGTTCCACGTTGGCGAGGATGTTCTCAAACAGCTCGAGGCCCTTCTCCAGTGAAGAGTTGAGTCCGCGCAGCGTTACATAAATGCGATCGCGTGATGAGAACACGTCAAAGCTTACGCCGAGCTTAAACATCTCCTGGGCCAGTTCTTCAGCACTGTAATCGACCGTGCCGAGGTAGGGGAGGTATGATACAGCGAGTCCTGTTTCCAAATCGTTGTCGGTACCCATATCGAGCACGTAGTAGAGGCTGAACAGCTCGTTGTTCTCGTTTTGAATGCTGTTGAATTCTAGTCCGCTTTTGAGTTTTTTGGTCTTGATCACTTCCTTGTAATCCACAAATTGAGGCTTCAGGCGGCCCGACTCCAAAGAATCCCATGAAGCGTAAAACCCTGACTTGGTTTCGCGGTCGATGTTCACCGGCGTGATTTGTGGTTTTTCCACCTTCACAGCCATGTTCTCACCCGTGCGTTTGTTGATTTGAACGTAGTTATCGCCGAACCACTCATTGGCGAAAGCCACGATGTCTTCTTTGGTGAAGGTTTCCATGGTTTCGAATTCGCTCACCACATTTTTCCAATCGCGGTGATATACAAAGGCATCTACCATTTCACCGGCACGTGCCCAGTTGCTTTCACTTCTGCGAAGATCGTTCAACTTCATGTCGTTGATCACGGCTTCGACCATCCACTCGGGAAAATCTCCGGCCTTCACACGTTCTACTTGTCCGCGAAGTAAGTCGGCTACTTCTTCGGGCCCTTGGTCTCCGCGCGGATTGCCGTTCAGCCTGAACATGGAGTAATCGTGCATGAGACTTGGAGAAGAGTAAGCTGATAGCACTTTTTGCTTTTGCACCAAATCGAGGTCGATCAAGCCGGCCTGTCCGTTGCTCAGGATGCCGTCCATTACTTTCAGCATGAGGGCCTCGTCAGAATTGATGCCTGGCATTCTATAGCCTAACATTACAAACTCAGCATCTACTCCTGTTACGTCTTTCACGACAGGCTCTTTGATGGGCGCTTCTTCGGGGGCTTCAAATTCGGGCACTTCACCCGCCACCCAGTCACCAAAGTGCTTTTTGATCACATCTACAGCTTCATCGGGGTCTATATCACCCGATAAAACGATGGCCATATTATTCGGGATGTAATGCTTGCGAAAGTATTCGTGAATTTTTTCCATCGAGGGCGCCTTGAGGTGCTCGCTTGTACCGATGGTTGTTTGGGTGCCGTACTGGTGGTTTGGAAACAGGTTTTCCATCATGGCGTAGTATGCCAGACGAAAATCACTGTCCTGCCCGCGGTTGAATTCTTCATAGACCACCTCAAGCTCGGTGTGAAAAAGTCGAAGTACAAGCTCGTTGAACCGTTCTGCTTCGATGGCGGCCCATTTTTCCAGCTCATTGGCCGGAATGTCGTTGATGTACACCGTTTGCTCGTTAGAAGTGTAGGCGTTGGTACCC
>JAIVHQ010000417.1 GCA_020200995.1 Flavobacteriales bacterium | reverse complement strand
CAACGAATACATCCGCGGGGTAAAATCATTCGGATGGATACGATTTAACCGCCGTGTCTGGCAACGCAATTATTACGAGCGAATCATTTGGACAGATAAGGCTTATCAACGCATTTCACAATACATCATCGACAATCCGAATAAATGGGATTCTGATAGATTCCACAAACAATAATGCCGGTCGATTACAAATCATTTGATTACCGCTATGATGAATAACAGGATTGTCGATATTGTAATTCCAGCGTATAACGAACAACAATCCGTTGCCCTCGTGATCAACGACATCCCCAAAGGACTGATCCGTCACATTGTGGTGTGCGACAACAACAGTACCGACCTCACTGCTCAGGTGGCGCGCGACGCGGGCGCGGTTGTGCTGCGCGAAACGGAACAAGGATACGGTGCGGCTTGCCTTCGCGGACTCGATTTTTTGCGGAAGCAAGACCCGCAACCCGACATTGTGGTATTCCTCGATGCGGACTACAGCGACTACCCGGAAGAATTGCCCTTGATTTTGGAGCCCATCATTTCCGGAAAGGCCGAAATGGTGATCGGCGCCCGTGTGGCACGCTTTCGCGAAAAGGGCAGCATGATGCCGCAGCAGATCTTTGGAAATTGGCTGGCCACGTGGATGATGAGTATCCTCTTCGGCGGACGATTTACCGACCTCGGACCTTTTAGGGCTATTACGTGGCGGGGGCTGGAGGAGATCGAGATGAAAGACCGCAATTTCGGCTGGACGGTCGAGATGCAGGTGAAGGCTTTGAAAAAGAAAATTTCGTGGGCTGAAGTGCCTGTGCACTACCGCTGTCGAAAGGGTGTATCGAAGGTTTCGGGTACTGTGAGGGGATCGGTGATGGCGGGATATAAAATCATTTTTACAATTTTGCGCTATGCATAGTTGGGAGTGGGTACTCATTGGGTTTTACGGTGTCGGGATGCTCTTCATCTTTCTGTACAGCTTGGTACAGCTCAGCCTGCTGATTCGCTACCGCAGAGATGGCGGGAAAAAAGCTGTCGATGAGGCGCTTGCAGATCCGTCTGAATGGCCCCCTGTGCTGGTGCAACTGCCCGTGTACAACGAGCGCTATGTGGTGGAGCGCCTTATCGATGCTGCCTGCGAGCTGGACTATCCGCGCGAAAAGCTCGAGATCCAGCTCCTCGACGACAGCAGCGACGAGAGTTTTGAGATCGCTGCCGCAAAAGTAGCGGAGTGGAAAGCCCGTGGCATCAGCATCACCCAAGTGAAGCGCCCCGAGCGAACGGGGTTCAAAGCAGGTGCCCTCGATTACGGCCTCGGGCTGAGCGATGCCCTTTTTGTCGCCATTTTCGATGCGGACTTCGTGCCCGATCCGCAATTTCTGAAGCGCACGGTGCCCTATTTTGCGGAAGCGAACACAGGCATGGTGCAAACCCGCTGGGACCACCTCAACCGTGAATACTCCCTGCTCACACGGGTGCAGGCCTTCGCCCTCGACGCCCACTTCAGTGTAGAGCAGGTAGGCCGCAACCTGGGGGGGCACTTCATCAACTTCAACGGGACGGCCGGGGTGTGGCGCCGCTCCTGCATCGAGGATGCCGGCGGCTGGAGCGCCGATACGCTCACCGAAGACCTCGACCTGAGCTACCGCGCGCAGATGAAGGGCTGGCGCTTTCGCTACCTGGAGGGGCTGGCCTCACCTGCCGAACTTCCCGCCGAGATCAATGCCCTCAAGAATCAGCAATACCGCTGGAACAAAGGTGCTGCCGAATGCGCCCGCAAGCACTTGGGACAGCTTCAAAAAGAGCCTTCAATTTCAATTGCTACCAAGGTGCACGCCTTTTTTCGCCTTTCGTTCGCACACCCAAATGGAACCTCGTGGGCAATTCAGACGCCTTTGCCGGAAAGGCCTATCTCAATACGCGCATCCCGGCTGCAGCCTGGCTCGAAGGTGTGCTGGCCGTTTATTTTGCCTTTGCTCTTATTTACGGAATCGGCCACGGCGAGTGGGGATTTGTGCCGCTGCATTTGATGCTGGTGTTTGGGTTTGCGGCGGTGTTTGGGTACACGTTGAGGCAGGGGAGGGGGTGAAAGAATATAGCCACATCAAGCCGTTCTTGCTTATTGCTGCATCGGTGGCATTATTTACTTTATTTTCAATTACACCCCGCAGTGAGTTTTACTTACAATCATTTAATTATTTCGGTCTTTTCGCGATTTACTTTCTGTGGTACCGAAAATTGCAGCATGTAAAATTCGGACTTTTAGTTGCTTCACTCATCCTCACCCGCCTCCCTTTCTTCTTTCACCTCCCGCAGCTCAGCGACGATTTTTACCGCTTTCTATGGGACGGGCTGCTGCTCACGGAGGGCATCAATCCGTTCGGGGCGGTGCCCACAGATATGGATTTGACCCTTTTCGGGAAAAAGGAATTTGCCGAAAGGCTGCTTGCCGGCATGAACTCGGCTGGTTACGGGTCGGTGTATCCCCCGTTGCATCAGGCGGTTTTTTGGATCGGGGCGAAGCTTTCGGGCGGCTCGCTTTTGGGCGGGGTCAATGCCATGCGTGCGGTGATTGTATTGGCTGAGGCCGGAATGGCTGCGTATTTTTTGCGCTTTTCGGGGCTGAAGAATGCGGGTTTCATTATGGCCGCTTATCTCCTCAATCCGCTCGTGGTGGTGGAAGGAGTGGGCAATGCGCACATGGAGGCGCTCATGGTACCCTTGCTGGCTGTGGGGCTGCACATGTTGATTTCGCAAAAAACGCTGAAGGGAAGCCTGTTATTTGCAGGTAGCGTGTTGGTTAAGTTGACGCCGCTTCTCCTTGCGCCAATGCTTTTTTTCAGAAAGGAGGGGAGCAACAGGTGGTTGATGGCCGCTACTGTTGTTGTTGCGGTGGCGATCGCATTTTTGCCCTTTGCTCCGTGGTATCTTTTTTCGGGGGTGGACGGCAGTTTTGGCTTGTACTTCCAAAGTTTTGAGTTTAACGCTTCGGTGTATTACCTTTTGCGGGAGGCGTTTACACCGATTGTGGGTTACAACCCCATCGCTGTGTTGGGGCCTGTACTTGCGGGTATCACCGTATTGGTGCTCTTGTGGATCGCCCTTCGCGCCGGGCAACTCGACTTCTACACAGCCGCCCTTTACAGTTACGTGGCTTATTACCTCCTCGCCACCACGGTGCATCCGTGGTACCTGATTCCTGTGGTGTATTTAAGCCTTGCGGCAAAAAGGCCGGTGTGGCTGGTGTGGAGTTTTACGGTGTGGTTCAGCTACAGCCACTACCTTGAACAGGTGGGTCCGAAGTGGGGGTGGCTGGTGTTGGAGTATGGCATCTTGGCAATGGCTATACTAGTAGATAGCAGGAGGTGGTTCGGGCGACGAAGGTTGCAGGGTTAAAGTTGAGGGCACAACAGGTGCACGTGTTGAAAAAACAATTCCTAAATTAGTACTATGGAATCTTCAAAACTGAAAAATTATCTCATCCGGATAGCGGAGAAAC
>JAIVHQ010000245.1 GCA_020200995.1 Flavobacteriales bacterium | reverse complement strand
GGGGCACGAGACCCACAGCGGAAAGAAACTGCAATACTACGATCCCGAAGCCGGTGAGAGCTACGTGCCTTACGTGGTGGAAACCTCGATCGGGCTCGACCGCCTTTTCCTGGCCGTGCTCACTGCGGCTTACAACGAAGAGACGCTTGAAGACGGCAGCACCCGAACAGTGATGAACATTCCGCCGGCCATCGCACCCGTAAAAGCGGCCGTGATGCCACTGGTGAAAAAAGACGGCCTTCCCGAAATGGCGCGCGAAATCATGGCAGAGCTCAAATTCGAATTCAACTGTCAGTATGACGAAAAGGACAGCATCGGCAAGCGCTACCGCAGGCAGGATGCCATCGGCACACCGTTTTGCATCACGGTGGACCATGAGAGCCTCGAAACCCGAACAGTTACTGTGCGTGAACGCGACAGCATGACGCAGGAACGCGTAAGCATCGACGCCCTGGAGGGCATTATCCGCGAAAAGGTGAGTATGAAGAAGTTGTTGATGGCGGGGGAAGGCAACGCAGCATATTTAGGGTATTTGTCAATACAATCAAGTGGCTGGATCATAAAGTTCGATAGCAACGCGCACGCGGTTCTAAAAACAAGGAGTTGACTCAAGTCAATAACTGTTTTTAGAACAAGTGCAAGGCAGATCGCAGATCAAGCAGCATGCATGATAGCGGGCTTTATGGACAGCCACTACTTGTTGTTGAAACG
This sequence comes from Flavobacteriales bacterium, assembly GCA_020200995.1. Taxonomy (GTDB): domain Bacteria; phylum Bacteroidota; class Bacteroidia; order Flavobacteriales_D; family Cryomorphaceae; genus T3Sed10-241. Next base: position 8,543 of record JAIVHQ010000245.1, on the reverse strand, counting down.
GGTCATGGTAAGCGCCGGCCCCGCAGTGACCAGTGAGTGAATGGTTTTCACGGCTATGTCGAGGCGGTCTTTCAGCCCCTCATGCTGTTCTTCGGTCCAGGGGCCGAGCACGTACTGCACGAGCTGTCCGGGGCCAAAATCATTTCCAATGCCCATTCTGAGGCGGGCGTATTCCTGTGTTCCGAGAAGTTCGGTGATGTTTTTGAGCCCGTTGTGGCCTCCGTCGCTTCCTTTGGTGCGCAGGCGCTGTTTGCCGAAAGGCAGGGCAGTGTCATCGGTCACGACGAGGAGATTTTCAAGGGGTATTTTTTCCTCTTGGAGCCAATAACGCACAGCTTTACCGCTGAGGTTCATGTAAGTATTAGGCTTGAGGATGATGAGGGTGCGGCCGCGAAATTTCGCGCGGCTCACGTCGCCGTAACGTTCGGATTTATACAAAGCGTCGGACGCCCCCGAGAGGGCGTCCGCTACTTTGAATCCTATGTTGTGACGTGTATCGGCGTATTCGTCGCCGATGTTTCCCAATCCTGCAATGAGGTATTTCATTGTTCAGATCGGTGATGGGGTTAGTCTTTCTTTTCGGCTTCGCCTTCGGAAGATTTGTCGCCTTCGGCGCCTTCTCCTTCTCCACCTTCACCTTCTTCACCTTCTTCGCCTTCCTCATCTTCCTCTTCGTCTTCCATGGCACCACGGGCGCGTTTCACAGCTACGACTACAGAGTCGGGGTTGTGCAAAATAGTAGCGCCGGGAATGGTGATGTCTTTGATACGCAAAGCCATTCCGATGCGGAGCTTGGTGATGTCGAGTTCTGCGAATTCGGGAAAGTCCTTGGGCATTCCGGCGATTTTAATTCGGCGGAAAAGGACCGCCAAACGGCCTCCGTTTCGCACTCCGATCGAGCTTCCGGTGATGCGTACGGGGAGTTCCATTTTCACGGGTTTGCCTTCGATCACTTCGAGGAAGTCAGCGTGGATGATTCGGTCACTCACCGGGTGAAATTGAAGGTCTTTCAAAATGGCCTCCACCTTCTTGCCTCCGATTTCGAGTTCGAAACGGTACACGTCGGCCGTGTACACGTATTTCGAAAACTCCATTAATTCAAGGGAGAAGTGTGTCTGGTCATCTCCACCGTAAACCACGGCGGGTACACGCTTTTCAGCGCGCAAATGAGCAGCATCTTTTTTCCCTACGTTCTCTCTCGGAGAACCGCTCAACGATACTGTTTTCATTGTGTTGGGTTAAAATTAAGAAATAACAAAGTACTTGCTGATGCTTTGGTGATTGATGGCACTGTGAATTACATCAGCGAAAAGATCCGCAGTGCTTAAAACTTTTATCTTCTTGCTCTTTTGCTTGAGCGGTATGGTGTCCGTGACGATAAGCTCGTGGATTGCGCTTTTCTCGAGGCGCTCATAAGCAGGGCCCGAAAGTACGGCGTGGGTGCACATCGCCCGTACGCTTTTGGCTCCTTTGTCCATCATCATATCGGCGGCGGTGGTGAGGGTGCCGGCAGTGTCGATGATGTCGTCGACGAGCAGTACATCCTTGCCTTCCACATCTCCGATCACGGTCATGTTTTCAATTTGATTGGCCACTTTGCGCTGCTTGTAGCAAATGGCAAGATCCACGTTGAGGTGCTTGGCGTAAGCGTTGGCCCTCTTGGTACCGCCTGTGTCGGGCGCTGCCATGATCACATTGGCCGTATCGAGCGACTCCACATAGGGTAAAAAGATGGAGGATGCGAAAAGGTGATCTACGGGAACTTCGAAGAAGCCCTGAATTTGGTCGGCGTGGAGGTCCATGGTCATCACTCGGTCTACACCGGCAGCAGTGAGCAGGTTGGCCACGAGTTTGGCACCTATGGCCACGCGGGGTTTGTCTTTACGATCTTGTCGGGCAAATCCGAAATAGGGCATCACAGCGACAATTTTGTACGCCGAAGCCCTTTTGGCCGCATCGATCATTAGGAGGAGCTCCATCAGGTTGTCGGTGGGCGGCATGGTAGATTGCACGAGGAAAACGTAATTTCCGCGGATGCTTTCTTCGTAAGAAATCTGAAATTCGCCATCGCTGAATCGCGAGCGCTTTAGGCTTCCGAGCTTCTGTCCGTAGCCCTCGGCGATGCGGCTTCCGATATCTTCGGATGCACCGCCGGCAAAAATTTTCACAGAACTGCTCATGGTGGAGGCGTCTTAAAAGGGGTGCAAATGTACAAACTGCAAGGCTTTAAACCAAGGGCAATTCTCTAAGCGCTGACCCCGGGGGCGAAATATTTTGCCGGAAGGCCGCTTCCCGCACTCAAATCATTGATTCAATGATGTATGAGCGTGGCTCCATTCAACAGTCAACCCTGCTAACAGTCACCACAATTCCAACACCGTGATGCCCGTTCACAATACCATAAAAAAAGCCCTTCAAAACGAAGAGCTTAATTTGAGATGTACCCGAGGTGGGAATCGAACCCACACTCCCTTGCGAGAATCGGATTTTGAATCCGACGCGTCTACCAATTCCGCCACCCGGGCAAAAGGGCTGCAAAGCTAATCAATCGACTTCACAAACCAAAGAAAGAAATGCGGGTGAGTTTTTACCCATAAAGGTCTTTAATGGGAGTCATCTCCGTTCGTTAATTGTAAGCTGATTACCTGCTTAAAATCAATTGAAAATTCAGACTCAGGTGACATTCTGTGGAGCTTTCACCTTCTTTAACGCAGGCTTTGGCAACCACAACCCATCCATTCGTATTAACTTTACGTATTAAAGATATGATCGCCGAAGGAGTTCTCACTTATGATGATGCGCAAAAGCAACTGCGCTATGACCGGGCCTACCTGCGCATGGCGCATGAGTGGAGCAGGCTTTCTCACTGCACACGAAAGAAGGTGGGCGCCATCATTGTGAAAAACGGCATGATAATTTCAGACGGGTACAACGGAACACCGTCGGGATTCGACAACGATTGCGAAGATGAAGCGGGTGCCACCTTGTGGTACGTACTGCACGCCGAAGCCAACGCCATCTCTAAAGTGGCCAGAAGCACCAACAATGCACAGGATTCGACGTTATACCTTACATTATCGCCTTGTAAGGATTGCAGCAAAATGGTGTTGCAGGTTGGCATTAAAAGAGTGGTGTGCAGCAATTTGTACAAAGACGGTGAGGGCCTGCAACTCCTAAGAGACGCAGGTATACAAGTGGAACATATCCCATTGGAAGAAAATGAATCAGAATCATAACAGCAACAAGCTCATCATCTACTATCCCGTATTTCTGGCGGTGATGCTCGTGACGGGTATATACATAGGCAGCTACTTTACCGACAGTTCGGGAGAGTCGATCATCATGTCGAGAAAGCCCCAAAGTCAGGGTGACAAGATTTCTCAAATCATCAACTATATAGAAGACCAGTATGTAGACTCGGTGACTAAAAACAAGCTGATCGACAAAGCCATTGCGGCCATTCTTGAGGATTTGGATCCCCACTCTTACTACATATCGGCAGAAGAGCTTTCGGGATACACCGAACCCTTGGAAGGGAATTTTGAAGGCATCGGGGTGGAATTTTTAATTCAAAATGATACCGTTCGCGTGGTGGCTGCCATCGAAGGAGGGCCTAGTGAGCAGCTCGGTATCATGGCCGGCGACAAAATCGTTGCTGTAGACGGTGAGAATATCGCAGGTGTGGACATCGGAAATGATGGCGTGATAAAAAGATTGAAAGGCCCGAGCAAAACTGTGGTCAAGGTGGATATCCTGCGCTATAAGGAGAAAATTTCATTTGAAATAACCCGAGGGAAAATTCCGCTGAACAGCGTTGCAACGGGGCAAATGCTTGATGAAACCACGGGATTTATTAAAATAAGCCGTTTCGCGCGAACCACCCACGACGAATTTATGGAGCACACTGCTGCTCTGGAAAGCAGCGGGATGAAAAACCTGATCATAGACCTTCGTGGAAACGGAGGAGGCTACCTCGACGCCGCTGTAAAAGTGGCAGAAGAATTTTTGCAAAAAGGTCAGCTGATCGTTTACACCGAGGGGAAATCGAGTCCTCGCCGTTCGTATCACGCCAGGAAGCGCGGAAAATATTCGGACATGCCCGTCGTGGTGCTCATCAACCAGGGGTCTGCTTCTGCGTCGGAGATTTTGGCGGGCGCCATTCAGGACAATGACCGCGGAACAATCGTAGGTCGTAGAAGTTTCGGAAAAGGCCTCGTCCAGGAGCATTTGAATTTGCGCGACAATTCAGCATTGCGGCTCACGGTGGCAAGGTATTACACCCCGACAGGTCGCAGCATTCAAAAACCCTACGGCCACGAGATAGATTATGAAGCGGATTACGAAATGCGCTATATTTCCGGTGAACTCGAGTCAGCCGACAGCATTCCCCTGCCGGACTCATTGGTGTTCACCACACCCGGTGGCAAGACGGTGTACGGAGGCGGCGGCATCACTCCCGACGTATTTGTGGGTCTCGACACCCTCGGGGCATCTGAATATTTGAGCGCTGTGAGCTACAGAGGCATTGTCAATCAATTTGGCTTCGACTACGCCGACCAACACCGCGAGGAGCTCGGCAGTTTTGATTCGTTCTACACATTTGACAGCAGCTTTCAAATTGAAGAATCGGTTTTCGATGATTTTGTGGATTACGCCGACAGCAAGGGCGCCGCACCCGATCTTTCGGGCATTCGACAGTCAAAAGATGTATTAAAAACACGGCTCAAGGCATATATCGCCAGAAACATTTGGGGAAATGATGGATTCTACGCCGTGATGAAAGCAGACGACAATGTGTTGCGCGTGGCTATGGAAACAGTGGCTGAAAAGAATTCTTCAGAAAATTCGCAAAAAGCGGCAGCTCGAAAACTGTGATGTCATAGCAAAATGATGATTCAGGGCATAATTGCCGCCGTCATTGAACTATAAACCAATTGTTGAGCAAATTCTCTTTGTTGTACTTCATGGGTTCTCTTGTGGTATGGTCGATTATTTCCTTACCCGCCCCGCGTACAATGGCATGTCCGGCGGCAGTGTCCCACTCCATGGTAGGAGCGAAGCGCGGATAAACATCAGCGACCCCCTCAGCCACCAGGCATATTTTCAGTGAACTGCCCATGGATACAACCTCAATTTCACCGTGCGTTTTTTTGAGTTCATCAAAGAACGCTTCCGTCTCTGGCGATTTGTGCGACCTGCTGCCCACGGCGGTATAAGGTCTTGATTTGTTAGATTCGGGAAGTGCCTTGCCGACTGCTGCCACGGCATCAAAATCGCTCGGGCTATCTGCTGAATAATTTTCAAGCTTAAATGCGCCGACTCCTGCAAGGCCCACATAAAGCTCATTTTTGACGGGTACGTAGATAACCCCACCCAGTGCTTGACCGTCTTCAATCAGGGCTATATTGACGGTGAATTCGCCGTTTCGCTTCACAAATTCTTTGGTGCCGTCAAGGGGATCCACCATCCAGAATCGCCTCCACGAAGAACGCTCGTCGAAGGGAATGGACCTTCCCTCTTCGCTGAGGATGGGAATTTCGGTGGTTTCCAAATACTCGACGATTTTGAGGTGGGCGCGTTTATCCGCAAGGGTGAGGGGCGATTTGTCGTCTTTGTGCTCTACAGTGAAGTCTGAATTGTAAACTTCGAGGATCTCGAGGCCTCCTTGGTAAGCCGCTTTAATGGCGAGCGATAATAGGTCTTTCATCAGAATTATTAAACTTTGAACAATTTGATTCAATCCTGCAAATTAACAATTTGATTCCTGTAAAAACATCATTATTGCCCTTCTCAATTTCGCGACAAAAGGCCTGAATACGAAAATACCGTCACAGGTTCAAAGCGTGAAAAATTGTCAGAGTCCACGCTTAACCCCTCATTAATAATACACTAAGAAACAGGCGAGCTCCACGAAAGTTTTACTTTACTCGTTCAATATTTCACATTAGATTTGCGTGTTATTGAAATCCTGTACTTTGAATTACGCTTCATAAAGTTCTTTCATAGCACAAAGACTTACCGGCTTTCATTTTTTGAATTGAAACAATCCATACGATTCCTACGAATAAGGACGTTCAATTGAAAAGGCACCGCCGCTGTGGATGGTGCGTCTAAATTGGCTTTTATGTTGACTAACCTGTCCCCTTGATGAAAACAACACTGAGATTTTTATTTATCGCCGTTACGGGTGCCCTGATGGCATCGTGTATCTCGAACAAACGGATTGTTTATTTGCAGGATTACAGCAAAGCAAAGCCCCACAACTACCTTGCTGACACCGTTTTCAATGCGACAGGTGATGCTTACCTGATCGAGCAGGGCGACATCATTTACGTAAAGTCTGACCATCCCGAAATGTCTCAAAACATAGGGAGGATGGATAATAGCTCGAAGCTCAGAATGCGGTGTACAACGCTGCTTCACGAGTTTTTGCGGAGCCCGCGATCAAAGTTTTTTTAATGAACTACTTCGTAACGGTACTGGGAGAGGTCAATCGCCCCGGGCGTTACCCGGTGTTCAACCATAAGATCAATGTATTTGAAGCCATGGGCCTGGCCGCGGACGCTACTGACTTCGCGAGTAGGGAAGAAGTGAAAATAGTTCGAAACAGAAATGGAGTCAATCACTTGTTTTCAGTTGATTTGACAGACCAGAATCTCCTGAATGATCCCAATTTTTTCTTACAACCCAACGATGTGCTCCTGGTGAAACCCCAAAAACGCAAGAAATACGCCCAGAGAGATGTGCAGAACGTTTACAATGCCATCGGACTTGCCTTTTCAGCTATAACCGTTTACCTGTTAATTAGTAGAGACTGACCATGATCAACGAAAAAGAAATACTCCGCCGAGAAGAAATCGATTTTCGCGGCGTCATCAACAGGTTCAAGCGAAGCTGGCCGGTAATTTTATTCTTTCTGGGGCTTTGGCTTCTGATCGGTGTTATATTTCAGCTTACCTTCCCCAAGCGTTACACGGCGGCATCGAGGGTGATGATCGAAAAACCGAAAAGCACCTCCGACCCGGGCACTATGGTATCCACACTCGGGGGATTTAATAAACCTGACGACTATTATTACAGCAATCAAAGATCGGTGTTGACCAGTCACCCGATCGTGAGCCGGGCTTTGCAAAAGGTGGGAACCATTTCATATTACAAGCTCGGACTATTCAAAAATGAACTCTACAAGCACTCCCCTTTCGTGATTGAGCTGGACTCTACTTACATGACTTTTGATGCGAATACTACGCCTTACGGGGTTGTGTTTGAAGTAGAGTTAAATGACATGAACACTTACACCCTTGATGTGGATGGCACATATCCCGACAAGGAAAATGACTTTGACGTAAGCGGTGAATTCAGGTTTGGTGAATGGATTGTATTCGACAATACCCGCATGCGGATTCGACCCAGCGATTATTTCACCGGTTTATCATCCGAACGCCAAAATGAATGCTTCGGTGAGTCCTACGGATTTGTAATCAATGACCCAAGAGCGCTAACCCTTGATTACATCGCGTCGCTGGAAGTGGAGCAGTCTGAACTTGAATCTTCGGTATTTGAAATTTTGCTTTCGGGGAGCACTCCTGAAAAACAGCTGGACTTCCTGCAGGCCCTGGGAGACGTTTTTGTTTCAAATCACCTCAAGCAAAAAACTGAAATACTTGAATTGGCCGTCAAATATTTGGAAAAAGAAATAGAAAAAGTCGAAGCGAAACTGACAAGCAGTGAAGATGCCGTTGAAATATTTAAGACTGAAAATGCCGTCACAAGCATCAACCGCGAAGGCAATCTGCTGCTGGAGAAAACGGCGCAGCTTCAGAACAGAAAAGTGAACTATATCGTTAAAGACAAGTATTATACTTATTTGGAAGAGTATCTTGAAAACAACGACAACTACGGCAACCTCATCTCCCCGCAGGCCTTTGACGTAAAAGACCAGCTCATCTCAAAGCTTACTGAAAAGCTCGTAGAGCTACAGCAGGACAGGACTTACTACGAAGACCTCAACGCACAAAACAATCCTGCTTACAAGAAAATATTAGCGGATATCGAGGCCAACAGGCGAACGATTCTGAACTCCGTAAAAGGTGTAAGGTCCAGCAATCAAGTGATGATCGACAATACAGACCAGCGAATTCGCGAGATGGAGCAGAGTGCCTCAGAACTTCCGAAAGTACAGAGGGATTTGATGCGCCTCGAACGTTTCTCCAGAATTCATGAAAATATCTATTTCGACCTTACCGAAAAAAAGTCGAATGCAGAGATCATCCTGGTATCCACCATCCCCAACATTCAAATTATTGAACCCGCCTATCTGACGAGCATTGAGCCTTTGCTGCCCAGGGTACCAATTACTTTCCTCGCGGCAATCGTGTTGGGGCTCTTCTTTGCGCTCATATACCTGGCTTTTAAGTGGATATTCAACAACTGCCTCGACAGCGTTTCCGAACTGATGCATTTCATACCTTCGGCTAATGTGATCGGAGAACTCTACCATACCAACATAACTCAACCACAGGAGCTGGAAGATTACCCCGAGT
>JAIVHQ010000047.1 GCA_020200995.1 Flavobacteriales bacterium | reverse complement strand
CCGTGCGGCTGGCTAAGTCTTGTGGAGGAAGCGGATTCGCCTGGTGGGAATTTCAGGACGAACCTGCGGCGCTGCGCTATGATGCATCGTACAACGGGGTGCTGAACAACTCCGGGGTTACCGAACGAGAAGGCCCCCACCAAATCACAGGCACCCTGAAGCCCGCCGCTTTCGAGTTAGAAAAAGCCCTGAAGTCGGAAGAGACTGTACCCTGCACATGCGCAGTAAATTACGGAAACATCCTGGGATACAAAAATCTGGTGATCGAGGGCAGTGTGATTGACAAAAAATCCGGAAAGGGCATCGAAGGAGCAGTCATCCGGGGTTGGAACGAGTATTGGAACATTGGAGTGAATACTTTCACCGACGAGAAAGGCCGTTACACCCTCTACAGCAACGAGCCCTGTGTACATTTCGAAGTTTCGGCGCCGGGCCGTGAAATGCTCAAATTTGATCAAACGCACGCCTTCGTCCCAATGCGCGAAGATGCACCTCCCCTCGACCAACTCCCAAATCGTGATTTGGAGTACCACGACATCCACTATCAACCATTTTTGAAATCCGACAGCATCCCCGAACGCATCGAATCCGATGTATTCATCTATGGTTTTGATCCCGAAAAATTCAACAATGCGTATTACCGGGCCGAAGCAGGTACAGTTGAACTGAAAAAACTGAATTTCTGATGGTCCCGGCCACCGTTAGTAACATTGCGCAAACACGCCATCCGCTTTATTGATTATCTTAGCTCCCCGAAAAAAAAAGTACGATTTGAAAGTAGGCATTATAGACATGGGGTCGAATACGTTCAACCTCCTCATAGCAGAAGTAGACGCCGCCGGCGATTACCATCCCTTGTATCGGTCCAAAATTGCTGTAAAGCTCGGCGAAGGCGGCTTCATGAAGAATTATATCACCGAAGAGGCCATGCAAAGGGCTTTTGTGGCGCTTCAGGCCCAAATTGCCGCGATCAAAAACCAATACTGCGACCGCATTCACTGCTTCGCTACCTCAGCTGTGCGAAACGCAACGAATGCAGAGGCTTTCACCAAAAAAGTCAAAGAACTTTTTGGACTTGCGGTACAAGTAATCAGCGGTGAAAAAGAGGCCCACATGGTGTACAAAGGCGTAAAGCTGGCCGGCGCACTCGGTCCGCACAAATCGCTGATCATGGACATCGGCGGAGGGAGTACCGAATTCATCATTGCCGATGAAAACGAAGTGATCTGGCAAAAGAGCTACGAACTGGGCGTGTCGCGCCTGTTAGAAAAATTCAAACCCTCCGACCCCCTTTCGGTCGAAGAGGCAAAATCGCTCCAATCCTTTCTCGAAAAGGAAGTCTCTGATATGATCCAAAAAGCCGAAAGCGAAGGCGTGCGAAACCTGATCGGCTCATCGGGATCTTTCGACACCTTCAGCGATTTAATTTCTCACCGCAACGGCACTTATGAAGAAACCAAAGATCTCAGCACCCTCAAATTTGACCTCAATGCCCTGAAAGATGTTATGGAAGAAATAACGGTCTCCTCACTGGCCGATCGCGAGAGAATGCCCGGCATGCCTGAATACCGGATTCGAATGATCGTAATGTCGGCGCTCTTTGCCCGCATGGTGATCAGTAAAACCGGGATTACTTCCGCCAACATCTCGAGGTACTCACTCAAAGAAGGCGTACTTTTCGACGTACTCAAAGGAAATATCTGACAATACATGGCCCACATTCTCATCGTCGACGACGAGCGAAGCATCCGCAATACCCTCAAGGAAATTCTCGAATTCGAAAAATTCACTGTCGACCTCGCTGAGGACGGCCCGTCGGGCTTTAAAAAGCTCTCGGAAAACAAATACGACGTGGCCCTTTGCGACATCAAAATGCCGCAAATGGACGGGATGGAAATCCTCCAAAAAATCAATGAAGCGGGAATCGACATCCCGATCGTTATGATCTCCGGTCACGGCAACATCGAGACCGCCGTAGAAGCCATCAAGCTCGGCGCTTATGATTTTATCGAAAAGCCGCTCGACCTCAACCGCACGCTGGTGACCCTGCGCAATGCCCTCGACCGCTCTCACCTTGCGGCAGAGACCAAAACACTGAAGAAGAAAATTAGCCAAATCAAGGGCTCCGAGATCATCGGCGAATCTGAGCCGGTGAAGGCCATCATCGAAATGATCGACAAGGTGGCACCGAGTGACGCACGGGTGCTGATCACGGGCCCCAATGGTTCGGGGAAGGAACTTGTGGCCCGGCAACTTCACGAAAAAAGTGGCCGTGCCAAGGCGCCGTTTGTAGAAGTAAACTGCGCCGCCATCCCCTCAGAACTCATCGAGAGTGAGCTCTTCGGCCACGAAAAAGGGGCTTTTACCTCAGCCATCAAGCAGCGCCAAGGCAAGTTTGAACAGGCCGATGGCGGCACGCTCTTTCTTGACGAAATCGGCGACATGAGCGCCTCGGCTCAGGGCAAAGTGCTGCGCGCCCTGCAGGAAAACAAGATAAGCCGGGTGGGTGGCGACAAAGAAATTAAGGTAAACGTGCGCATCGTTGCCGCCACCAATAAAGACCTTCGAAAGGAAATCGCAGATGGAAACTTTCGCGAAGACCTCTTTCACCGCCTCAGCGTAATCCTCATCCCGGTCCCACCGCTCAATGATCGCCCCGGCGATATCCCCGTACTTGCTGATCATTTTCTCAACATGATCTGCCGCGAGCAGGGCATCTCTCCCAAAACCTTTGCCGACGATGCCTACAAGGCCTTGAAAGAAATTAACTGGACCGGAAATATTCGGGAGTTGCGAAACGTGGTTGAGCGGCTTATCATCCTTTGCGGGAAGGAGATTACGGGGGGTGACGTTGTAATGTACGCCAACCCCGGCAAATAAATGGTGGCTGTCTTTATGGCCCGACAGCTGCGTTATGCTCGCCCTCCAAATCCTCATCCCGCCGCGGCGGGACTGCTCCGGGGGCCTTCGCAAGCCTTGCTCTCGAACCCTAAAGAACAGCCACCCTACTAAATATAGCCTGTCCATTAAAGTCCATTCTCATGCCTCCGGCTTGATCTTCGATAGGCGTTGCACTTATTCACAAGGCAGTCATCCCGCCGCGGCGGGACTCTTTGTTTTCATTCCTTCGCGCGCCCATGCTTTCAGCGCTCTATGGTCGTGCTAATGAACTTTCCGATTCAGCCTGTTGATTCTTCCGAAAGAAAAAAAATTAGATTAGTGGTTATCCATAAAGCCCGTTATCATGCCTTTGGTCATGCCTGCGGCTTGATCTAAAGACTTGGTCTTGGGAGTTGCTTATCGAACTTTATGATCCGGCTACTTGACTTTATTGACAGGCTCTGATTCATGTCTGAACTCCAAAAAAAAACCGCCCTGTGAAAGAGCGGTTTTTTGTTTTCTGAGTAAGTTTTGTGATACTACAAATCCTCTTTGGCCTTTTTGGCTTCGGCTACAGTGCGGCTTGAGCAGGGCTTTGAGGCATCCATTTTGCCTTTGCAGCAAGCTGCCTTTGCCGGCGCTTTGTCCGTGGAAGCTTTGTCTGTAGAAGCTGTCGCCTTTGCAGTCTGCTTATCGGCTTCAGTATTTTCGGCTTTAGCCTCCGCCTTCATTTCAGCACATTTGGCCTTGTCGGCTTTAGATGCACAGCAGGATTTTGCTTTTACATCGGCGGTTTTGGGATCGGGTGTTTGGGCATTAGTGGCAACTGCCGTTCCAAAGATAAAGATAGCAGCCAGTAGTAGGTTTTTCATGTGAGCGTAGATTTATATTAGTTACTAGAGTAAAGATACACCAAAAACGGTTACAGTTGCACGAAATTGTGCACCATATTTCCTGTCTATTCGGCAATCGCCTCTTGAACGGGCACTCCCGTCGCAGCACTCGGCAGGCCAATTTTCAGCATCATCGACAGGGTGGGCGCTATGTCGCGGATATTCGTTTCGCGGTAAGTCACCCCTTGCGCTATTCCCTTTCCGAAAAAGATCAGGGGCACGTGGGTATCGTATGTCCAGGGCGAACCGTGGGTGGTGCCCACGGGTCCATAGGAGATCCAACCATTGTCGGATACGATGACCACATCAGCCGCGAGCGAAGGGTAAAGGCCGCGACTCAGCGCGCGTATCGGAAATTCATGGCTACCCCCGCCGTTCATCACCGCCTCGGCGGGATAGGCGTTGTACACACCTTCAATGTTGCGAATGAGTGCTGCTATGTAGTTGCAAACCTCGCTGTAAGCGGCTCCCGATTTTGCAATGGCCGTTCGGTTCAAATAAATACCTCCGCGGCCCGTTTTTTTCACAAAGCCTTCACCTTCCGGATAAACTTCATTCAGAGCGGTTTTAACCAAAGAATCGAGATTAAATTTTACGATGTAACCGCCGGGCATACCAAGATCGCTGTTGAACTGAGGTACATCGGCGGCGCCGTGATCGGAGGTCAGGAACACGGTGTACTCCCCTTTTCCGATGTTTTCGTCAAGGTATTCAAAAAATTCAGCCAGGTCGCGGTCCAGTCGCAGGTACATATCCTGCACTTCTCTGGAGCGGGTACCCATAGCATGCCCGAGGTAATCGGTAGATGAAAAACTCACTGTGAGAAAATCGGTAATGTCATCGCTTCCCATGTTGCGGCCTTCCATGGCGGCTATGGCAAAATCAAGCACAAACGTATTGCACGAAGGTGAGTTTTTAAAAACATTATCAAAGCCGCTGTCTTTCACAAAAGACTGCAAATCTCTGGGAAATACAGGGGCGTCTTCACCCGCCATTGTGGCCTCATAAGGGCTGTCGTCGGGTTGACTCGCAGCGTATTTTTCTTCGGGCAGCAGGAGATCCCAGCCGTTGTCCACGTATTTTTCCGGAAGGGAGCGGGCGTTGAATTCATCCACCCAAGCGGGGAGCTCATCCATGTAATACGAGCTCGTGATGAACTTGCCTTTCGAATACCAATAGGCCTCGCCGAGGTGGCCCGCCGGCAGGATGGCACCGCGGTCTTTGATGCTCACGCCCGTCACGATACTGCGCATGTTCCAATGCAGCATCAGCTCATCAGTGATGGTGGAGGACTTGAGGTTGAGCGGGCTCATCTGCCCGTCGGCGTTGGCGATTCCGGTGGTTCGCACCGATTTATCTTCCACGCAGTACATGTCGGTTTGGTCACGGGGGTCGTACCAATTGTTGGAGACGATGCCGTGCCCCGAGGGCGTGGTGCCCGTGTACACGGAGGCGTGGCCAGGTCCGGTGTACGTTGGCATAAAAGAAAAATGGTGGTTGGCACAGAAAAAACCTTCGCGCATTAGACGTTTGAATCCACCCTCGGAATACCCGTCCTCAAACCGATATAGGTAATCGGTTCGCAGCTGATCGATAACGATCCCCACCACGAGTTTTGGCTTTCCTTGGGTTGATTGGGCCTTTCCGGCAAAGGGTGAGAAGAGCAGGGCTGCTGCGAAGAGAATCGGGGTGCGGATCATTTCAATTGCTTTGAGAGCACAAATAAAGCGAAGATACATGTCGCCACGCTTACCCCAATGTTAAGAAGAGCGACAGGCCACTTTCCCGCACTGATCAGCCCCAGGGTTTCGTAACTAAAAGTGGAAAAAGTGCTGTAACCACCGCAAAAGCCGATGATCAAAAACGGCGCCCATTGCTGGCTGAGCTGCCCGCGGCCAATCATGACCACTGCGATGCCCAGTATGATGCAGGCAGCCAGATTGGAAACGAAAGTACCCGCAGGAAATGCTGTGTAGGTGAAGGGTTCAGAAGATTTGGAAGCGCGGATTGATGACAGGAGAAAATCCATGCCCTTGCCTGTGAGGTAACGTGCCACGGAGCCGAGTCCGCCGCCGAGGAATATGAGTGCGAGAACCTTCATTTGTACCGTTCAATGATCCATTTTTGAAAACCAAGGTACACAACCTGCCCGATACCTGCCCCAAGCAAGGCCCCGCCGGCAATATCGGCCGGGTAATGCACGCCGAGGTAAATTCGAGTGTAGCTGAAAAGGGCTGCCCACAAGAGCACCCACCACGCCCACTCGGGAAATTTGGCGCGGATGACCAGGAAAATAAATGTTGCCACGGCAAAAGAATTTGCCGCATGAGATGATACAAAGCCATACTTACCGCCGCGATAATTATTGACGGTGTGAATCACATCGCCGATATCGAGGTTATGTGAAGGACGGTACCGCTCAAACACGTTTTTGAAAAGCTCCACGGAAATTCGGTCGCCCAGTGTAATTGCCACGGCCGCACCCGCCAAGCTCCAAAGCGCTGTCTTCCACCCATAGCTTTTGTAGACCATCCACAGCATCAAAAGGTAGGCGGGAATCCAAAACATCTGATCTGTCATCAGGTACATCGCCTGATCGAGGGCGGGGTGGTTGAGACTGTTCAAAAACAGAAACAACTGCTGATCCATATCTTCGAGGGCTTCAATCACAGGCGGTCGCTTATTCCTTGTTCAGGTATTTCCAGATCAAATCCTTGAGCTCCATCAGGCCGAGCTGCGCCACTGATGAGATAAAAAGAGTCGGAAGATTCGGAAGTGTGGGTCGTATTTCCGACTTCAGCTCTTCGTCCAAAAGGTCGCTTTTAGAAATGGCCAGAAGGCGCTCTTTGTCCAGCAATTCGGGGTTGTAGGCGCGCAATTCGGAGAGGAGTACCTCGTACTCTTTGGCAATATCGGGGCTGTCGGCAGGGACGAGGAAGAGCAACAAACTATTGCGCTCAATGTGCCTCAGAAACCTGAGGCCGAGCCCTTTTCCTTCGCTGGCCCCTTCGATGATACCGGGTATATCTGCCATCACGAACGAGCGGTCGTTTCGGTAGGCCACAATACCGAGGTTGGGCACCAGGGTGGTGAAGGGATAATCGGCAATTTCGGGCTTGGCGGCCGATACCACCGAGAGCAAAGTAGACTTGCCTGCATTGGGAAATCCCACCAGCCCCACATCAGCGAGTACCTTGAGCTCCAAAACTCGCCACTCTTCCAAACCATCTTCACCCGGTTGGGCAAAGCGCGGAGTCTGCATGGTGCTCGACTTAAAATGGCTGTTACCCATGCCACCGCGGCCACCCTTGAGCAGAATGTATTCCTGATCGGACTCCGTGATTTCGGTGATTACTTCCTGCGTCTCGGGATCGCGCACTACGGTACCTTGCGGCACATCGATGTACACGTCTTCACCCGATTTGCCCGTGCTGGTCTGCTTTCCGCCGGGCATGCCGTTGCCGGCACGAACGTGGCGGTTGAATTTGAGGTGAAGCAGGGTC
>JAIVHQ010000046.1 GCA_020200995.1 Flavobacteriales bacterium | reverse complement strand
CTCATCAACAATAAACTCCGCGTTTCCCTGACAGCCCTGGCTGTTGGTGGCGGTAATGTTGTAGGTTCCCGCCGTGAGGCCAGAAATGCTCTGGGTAGTTGCGGTAAATCCGCTCGGTCCCGACCAGCTATAGGTGAAAGGACCTGCTCCCGTTGCGATGATAATGTTCACCGCGCCGTCGTTATCACCGGCGCAAACAACATTTGTCACCGAGCTATTGAAAGTAATTTCAGCAGGTTGATTAATGGTGTAATTGCGAGATGCCGCGCAGCCGTTCACATCGGTGGCGGTTACTGAGTATGTCCCGGCCTGCAGGCCCGAAACATCTTCGGTGATGGCAGTGAAACCGTTCGGACCCGTCCAGGCGAAAGTATATCCGGGCGTACCACCCGAAACTGAAATATTGATCGCGCCGTTGCTGCCGCCGAAGCAGGTCACATTGGTAATGACCCTTGTAATGTTGATCTGGGTACTCTGTGTCACCACAGCTTCCAAAAACCCGTTACAACCGTTGGCATCCGAGATCAGAAGGGTGTAAGTGCCCGCCACGAGGTTTTCAATATTCTGATTGGAAGAAGAAAAGCCCGCAGGACCTATCCAAAAATAAGTGTAAGGAGCTGTGCCGCCAATCGGTGTGGTGTTGATACTTGCGTCAGTTCCACCGAAACACGTGACGGGCTCAATGTCAAAATTGGCTGTAAGTGCCTCAGGAGCCTGAACAGTAAATTCATCTGTGTCCTGGCAGCCCCCTGCATCCGTGACAACTACATTGTATGTGCCCGGGGCGAGGCCCGAAATATTTTGATCGGAGGAAACGTATCCGCCCGGACCGGTCCATGCAAAAATAAAAGGTGCCACACCTCCCTCCACTTCAATTTCTATGGCGCCGGTATTTCCTGTGGAACAGCTGGTGTTGGCCACCGTACCTGTGATGGTGACGGGGGCAGCGTCGGGCACCGTTTCCGAAAGTGTTACAGTACAGCCATTGGCATCGGTAAGCAAAAGGGTGTAAGAGCCCGGTTCAAGACCTGAAATATTTTGATCGGCCGAAGTGTATCCGCCCGGGCCTGTCCATGCAAACTCGTAAGGAGCCACACCTCCCGTCGCGGAAGCCGTAATTTGACCGTCTCCGTTGCCGACGCAGGATATCGGTTGAGAGGCGAGGGTAACCTCAATCTCGGGTGGAGAGGTAACTTCAAATGATTCGATGTATTCGCAGCTATTGTTGTCGAGCACGATAAGCTCATAAGTGCCCGGATCTAAATCGGAAATCACACCACCCGATGCCGTAAAGCCATCGGGGCCTGACCAGGCATATATGAATGGAGGCGTTCCACCTGCAGCTTCCGCATCAATACTTGCGGTTGCGATACCGAAACAATCTGCATCGGAAATAATTGCTGAGACCGTGATATCATCGGGCGGGTTAACTGTGTAGGTATGGGTGAAAACGCAATTATTTTCATCGGTCAATGTCAGGTTGTACACCCCCGAAGACAGGTCGGAAATTGTCTGCATGTTTCCTGTGTATCCGCCGGGGCCGGTCCAGGAAAAAGTAAATGGAGACGTGCCTCCTGTGACGGTAAGGGCGATTTCTCCTTCAGTACCATCGGGACAGAGGTTGTCTGCAATCACTGCCGTAGCGTCTAGTTGTTCTACTTCGTTTACCACAAAGGAACCGACACCCTCGCACCCGCTGCCATCGGTGGCCATTAGGGTATAGGTGCCCGGTACCAGGTTATTAATATCAGTTACGGATGCTGTAAAGCCGCCCGGCCCTGTCCAATTAAGTGTGTAAGAACCGTCGCCGCCTGTTACCACAGTGCTGATGGCGCCGTCATCGTCACCTGCGCAAAAAACATCGGTCACGCTGCCTGTAACGGTCACAGGGTCGGGCGCATCGGGAAAATCAAAATCTGTAGTGAATTCACATCCGAGTTGGTCTTCTACTTCAAGGGTGAAGGAGGCGCAGAGCTGTTCGGGC
This sequence comes from Flavobacteriales bacterium, assembly GCA_020200995.1. Taxonomy (GTDB): domain Bacteria; phylum Bacteroidota; class Bacteroidia; order Flavobacteriales_D; family Cryomorphaceae; genus T3Sed10-241. The sequence continues at coordinate 13,832 of JAIVHQ010000046.1, read as the reverse complement.
ATAAACCCGGTTTCTCCGCTCGACCATGTGAGTTCATAGCCGCCATTTCCACCAATCACGATGGGAGCCGCGCTCCCGTTGCAATCACCGAAGCAGATCGGAGCTACACCGTTCATAGCAAACAGGGTAAGCGGTCCCGGCTCATTTACAAAAATATCTTCGCTGCAAGGCACCCCGCCTCCACCTACGTCGATCACAATCACGGTATAAGTACCGGCTCCCACGCCGATCCATTCCCGTTCAGCAGGGCCGCCAATCCATTGATAAGTGTATGGACCCGTCCCGTCTGTGGGTTCTTCCACCGCTACAATTCCATCACTGTCACCGTTGCATGTGGGATTGGTCACCTCGGGCACTATCGTGAAAAAACCACAGGAGGCCCGATTTTCACCGAAAGGCTGAAGTCGGGTGTAGGCTGCCTTTTCGGCAAAAACAATGGACGAAAGGTTGGATTCGGCCGCCGCATAGGTGGCTCCGCTTCCGGGCTCGGCAACCAGGCTTACAGTGAGGTTATTGCCCACTTGCGAGGAAGCGTTGAGATTGAAGTGCCCGCTTACAGTAAGTTGCGCACCTCGGGTTGCTGAAAATCGAAACTGCCGATCATCCGCCACGGTGAGGGATGCGATGGTTGCATCCTCATCAAAGGTAATGTCCACTGCATCGGCAGCCGAAGAAAACATTACGTGATCGCCCTGTGAGGGCGCTGTCGATGTGCGATTTCCGTCCACCAACCAATTGGCGGGATCATTCCACGATGAAGTGTTGCCCTGCCAATGGTAAACCTGAGCAAGGACAGGACCCTGTGCAATCAGCAGGCACGCTGCAGCAAGTATTCCGAGGATGGTATTTTTCACTTTTTCAGACACGCTTAGTCGTATGCATTACAGGGTACAAACCCCACTTTTTGGCTTCTCGGGCACGCTGTTATTCCCAGTATGATTTCGTGGGCATTTGACGGCCCCAGCCTCACTTTGGAATAGGTAAAATCGTAGGCATAGGCAATGGTGAAATAGTCGAGAAAATTAAACTTCAGCATTCCTGCCACTGCATCCTGCGATCTGAAGGCCACACCTAAGGCCACCAGGTTGTCATAGTCTGCCCAGAAGTTTACGTCAATTGAAGGGGTTGAGTTACCGGTAAATATCAACTGCGCTGCCGGGATATAACTCATCTTGTCGCCCACTTCGAAAATCCGCCCGCCCATGAGGTTGAAATGCGGGGTCATATCGTAAGATTCACCAATATCGCTCAACCGCGGGTTTGTCAAATGCCCTCCGCTAAACCCTGCAAACCAATATTTGCTGTAAAGCCAAACACCGGCATTGATGTCGGGAAACACGAGCTCGGTCTGCGATGACTGCAAAAGAGGGTCTCCGGCCATGGGCACATTGATCTGTGACAGGTCGAAGCGGTGTTGGAAAATGCCAACGCCGACGCCGAATGAAAGCCGTGTTTTGCGGGTGATGGGCAGGTGAACAGCATAGGCCGCGTGTGCACTTGTGCGGCCTGTTGGTCCCGTTACATCACCCTGCAGTACCAATCCCGCTCCGTGTATCACCCCCCTTTCATTGCTGATGGAGTTGATGCGCTGATGGGCGCTGGCCACCACGGTACGTGGATTGTTGTCAAAGCCGGCCCATTGGGTTCTGTAACCCACCCTGGCATCGAGGCATTCTTTGAGCCCGGCATTCGCCGGATTTAGTGCGAAAGCATTGAAAAGGAAATTGGTGTAATGAGCATTCTGTTGGGCAATTGCGCCGCCCCCCGCAAGCAAGAGGAGAAAAACACCAAAATAAGTTATGAATCTGCTTAAAATCATCGAACGATGGTTACGGAACCCGTGATGGGATCGGTATTAAAATCAATAGGATTCAATTCTATCACATAATAATAGGTGGCTGCAGGCAGGTCGTCTCCATCCCAGTCATTGCGATAGTTGGTGGCTTGAAACACCTTAGAGCCCCATCGGGAAAACACCACAATTTGCGCGTTGGGCCACTCTGTAATTCTGTCGATCTCCCAGGTGTCATTAAAACCGTCATTGTTGGGGGTAAATGCGTTGAACGGTGTTATCGGCGGCACGACCGTGACAACAAAACCTTCTTGAAAAGGACAATCATTTATTTCGGTTTCCACCGAATAGGTAAAGGCCCCGAAATCAGTCGGAGCTGCCGTTACTGTAGAACCTTCAGTAGAACTGAGTTGCTCTCCCTGCCATTCATAAGGCCCGAGGGCGGGGTCGACGTTGAGGTCTACCGAACCGCCGGGGATAATAGGTAGACCGCCTGTCACCGTCGGGTCGAGATCGTACTCTACGGCGGGGCCCGATACTGAAAGAAATATTGCGCAATCACTCGCAACTCCGTCGGGCTCTTCGCCCAAAACGCCCGTGACGAGGACATAGTAAGTTGTGGAAGGCATGAGCTCATCGAGAAAAAGCTGGGTGCCCTGATCCTGTTCTGCGCTGCACGCGATTAGTGCGCCATATGTCGCGGGATCGCACACATCTTCAGCCTCAAAAACGGCCATATGAACTCCGTTTCCGGCGAGGGTATCCACCGCACAACTGTCGATAACAAGGCTGAGAAATGCCGTAGGATCGTCGAAATCAATGTCGGGAAATTGATCCTGGTCTAAAGTATTGAAGGAATAGAAGAGTGCATTCGGGGCCTCGTCGAAACAAAACCCATCGGGAACACCCGCAGGAGTACCCTCGGAAGTGGACACGGAATCCGTTGATAATTGAGGACATATAAGCCCGGGCTCGCTACAGTCCTGCGCCATTAACTGCCCTGTCAAAGACAGGCAGAGTAAGGATAATAGCCATATCGTCGCCCGGGCAGGCGATTTTTTAGTCATAAGGGGGGAGTTCCATTTAACTAGTATAAATGTACGCATTAGGGCAGGTCGAAGGTTTCATGGTTCTAATATTTTCCACAGGACTATGTGTGAAAACCTTTATCTGAATATTCATTACCAACACCTTAAATAGCCCAAAAATGGTCAATCTAAAAATAGCAGTATGCCACCGCTGCAATGGTGGACAAAGTTACCGCAATTGCATTCACAGCGTCATTGCTCATCCAACGGAAACCCCGTATTTTATTGCCCTCAAAGGGGTCTGCCACGTCTTCCGGGAAGGGCGCTCAGGATGAACTTTGGACGACATCTTTCTCGGCAAGAGAGAGAATGCAGTGCCGAGGAGAAAGAAAATCAATGCAGGTATGATGCTGACGGGCATGGGCGAAATCAGTAAGACCCAGCCAAGCAGACAAGCCACAACGGCGCCGCCCGCATTCAGCCACGCGCGCCGGAATGCGACCACGGCCGCTGCCATCGTCAGGAAAAATGCAGCCGAAACAAAAAAGCCTCCTGTGTCAATATCAGGTGAAATACCAATCCAGTAAACCACTCCGAGTGGTACCCATAAGTTGTCGCGGCCTGAAGCTGAGGCAGCCTCCACCAATGTGAGAAATGCAGAAACTGCTGCGGTTAAGGGAAGCCCCCATGCTTCGAAAAGCACCGGCTCCGAGATCAAAGCCCCCGAAAATCCGAGCACCGAAAACGATGCCAAAAAGAAAGCGACCGACCCCTCGATGGTGCGCATATCGCCTGCGGCGCGAAACCGTCTTTTGCCAAACCGCTCGCCCACCACCGTGGCCAGCCCGTCGGCCCAGGCGAGGACTGCCATGGGATAAAAAACCAGGTCCGGCCGCGAATGGCGAAAAAACCAAAGCAGCACGATATAGGCAATTACGAAGTAGACCATGCCCCAACTTCGGCGGCCACTCGCATCATCTTTGAGCAGGCCCGCGGCCACTGCTACAATGACAAGTGGAAGTGCTGCAAAAGCGGCAATGAGAATGTGATCAGCATCATCCACCAAATAAACAGCAGCGGCACACACTGAAATGGCACCAATGTGTAGTACCTTGCGCGGTATTGAATTCGGCTTTCGCGTCCGCTTTTGAAGCGCGAGCGAAATAACCAAAAGAAGCAGGATGATGCCTGCGAGAACAATTGCGGTAGTCACGTCCTTAAAAGATTGTCGCCAAAATTAACAGAATGCGCCTCCCCCTGTTCGAATTTGAAGATCAACCTTGGTTTCCAAGCGTACTTCGCGACTATCAGACGGGTTTTATCGGCTTTACCGCCGAGTTTTCCAGACTCTACGAATCGGTGCCGGGAATGCTCGAAATGGCCGGAGCGCAGCGCGTGATCGATCTCGCTTCGGGCGCGGGGCAGCCTGCAATCGAAAGCACGGAGCAGCTTCGCAGCAGGGGCGGCTCCCTCCTGCTTACCGACAAATACCCCAATCAAAGTGCTGCCGACTTTGTAGACAAGCACGGCGGCATCACCTACCTTAAAGATTCAGTTGACCTCACTCAACCCTTTTTGCCGGAAGGCGATACCTACACCCTTTTCAATGCCTTTCACCATTTTGATGAAGACATCCGCCTGGACATCGTCAAGCGCGTGCACGCCAAGGGAGGTGCCCTTATGGTTTTTGAACCGCTGCGCCGAAATGTGTTTACATTTTTGCAGGTTGCTGCAGCTACCTTGATCGGTCCGTTGCTATTCACGCCATTTATCAGGCCGTTCACATGGTCGCGTATTTTCTTTACATACCTGCTTCCTATCGGCATCCTGGTCACTTTTTGGGACGGAGCAGTTTCAGTGCTGCGCGCACTTTCCGAAAAGGATTGTGAACGCCTTCGAATCAGGGCCGAACAATCGGGAATTGCAGTTGAGTACGGCACCCTCCGCTCTCGAACGGGGCGCATCACTTACCTTCGCAGCCTGTGAAAGCATTCCATACATTTTGGGCCTTTACCCGGCCGCACACCATTATCGGCAGCGCTGTTAGCGTGACGGCTTTGGCATTTATGGCCGATTCGGCTGCGATTTTCCCCACCTCATTTTTCGCACTCACCCTCATCAGCGCCCTGGCTTGCAATGTGTTCATCACGGGATACAACCAGGTGACCGACGTGGAGCTGGACCGCGTCAACAAGCCCGACCTCCCGTTGGCCTCGGGCGCCATGACCATGCGCGCAGGGCGAATCACCGTCGGATCGGCACTCGGCATTTCCCTGCTCGCCGCAGCCCTCGTTTCTACTTTTTTACTCCTCCTCGTGGGCGGAATTGCCGTTTTGGGATTCTTGTACTCGTGGAAGCACGTGTTTCTGAAGCGTTCTCACCTCACCGCGGCTTTCGCGATCACAGCCGTTCGAGGTATTTTGATCAACGCGGGGTTCTACCTCCACTTCTCGGGCGAGGCTCAACTCAGCGCCGTTCCCGTCGAAATTTGGTTGCTCACCGCATTCATCACCCTCTTCAGCCTGGGCATCGCCTGGTTCAAGGACATCCCCGACATGCGCGGCGATGCAGAAGCTGAGATCGGCACCCTGGCGGTAAAAACGGGAGCTCGAAAGGCTTTTGCTGCGGGCGTGGTGACCGTGGGCATTGGGTACCTCGCGGGAATTTTAGTGCCGCTGCTCACCACTTTCAGTGCAGGGAGTCCCCGAATTATTGCCATCAGTCATTTAATCATCGGGGTGGTCTTCATCGCCTTTTCGGCAAAAACGGATCCGCGCGAACACCGCGAAATCCAAAGGTTCTACAAGCTCTTCTGGGTCTTGTTTTTTGCGGAGTACATCCTCTTTGCCGCGGCATTCGCAGCAGTATAACCTGAGTAGTAATCACAGCCTTGTTTTATATAACTTCGCCGGCGTGACGAAACGAACGGCATCGAAACAAGGCGGCTCGCGCGCTGCAACATTCGCGGAAAGCGGGCCTGCTGTATCCGTTATCACCGTGTGCTACAATGCCGCTGCGAGCCTTCCGGCGACCATTGCTTCGGTGGCGGGGCAGTCTGCGAATGACTACGAATTCATCGTGGTGGACGGTGCTTCGACAGACGGCACGGTCGGGATTCTCGAAAAAAATGATGCCCTCATCGACCGGTGGGTGAGCGCCCCGGACGGGGGAATTTACGATGCCATGAACCGGGGCGCCTTAATGGCCCGCGGTCGGTACCTGGCATTCCTCAACGCAGACGACCGCTACCTGCCCCATACCATCGAGCGGGTCCTAGAAGCTTTGGAGCATGAAAGCCCCGACGTCTTGCACGGCAACATGATCAAATTACGTGATCTCGAGGGCGAGATTTTTGAACGTGAAGAAAAACCGAACCCCGAGCACATGCCACAGGGCATGGGGATTTTTCATCCCGCCACTTTCGTGAAGCGCAAGGTGTTTGAGGCAGCAGGCGGCTACGACACCACCTACCAACTAGCAGCCGATTATGCCCTTTTCCTAAAACTTTGGACGGAAAACCATTCCTTCAAATACATCGACATTCCACTGGCTTACTTTTCGCTGGGCGGGGCGAGCAATGCCGGCTGCGGCACCTATGAGGAAGCCGTGCGCATTCAAAAAAAATACCGCACCGGCACCGCCGGCAAAACGCTGCGACAATTGTGGAAATGCCGGGTGAAGAAAGCGGTTCGGAGCCTGCTCTACTCTGCGGCAAAGCTCACGGGTGGCTTAGGTGTGGTAGCCTCGAGCAGAATCGAACTGCTATCAAAAGTTTAGGAAACTTCTATTCTATCCATTGAACTACGAGGCCTGAAACGAACCGCAAAAGTAAAAATTTCGGGAGACTATGTTACCGAACCGTTGCACCATTGCCCGTGCCCGCATCGGGATTCACAAAGCTCAGCTTTCCGTCGGCGTCTTCAGCCATGAGAATCATACCTTGCGATTCGACGCCGCGAATTTTACGGGGCTCGAGGTTCATCAGCACCGACACCTGCTTTCCGGGAAGGTCAGCGGGGTCGTAGTACTCGGCGATGCCCGAAACGACTGTGCGCTTGTCGAGGCCCGTGTCGAGATCGATTTTGAGGAGCTTATCGGTTTTAGGAACGCGCTCGGCAGCGAGGATGGTGGCGATGCGGATGTCAATTTTCATAAAGTCGTCGAAGGCGACGGATGCTTTCTGCGGCATGTGTGCGGTTTTGGGTTCGGTTTTGGGTTCAGGTTGCGGCTCTGCCGACTTGCGGAGCTTTTCGACCTGGGCGGCCACGTCTTCATCTTCCACGCGGGAGAACAGCAGTGTGGCTTTGGTCACAGGGTGGCCTCCGGCGATCAGGGTCGGCGAAATGCTGTCCCAGTTCAGCTCACCGAGGTTGAGCATTTCGCGAATTTTGGCGGCAGTGTCGGGGATGAAGGGGTCTGCAAACACGCCGAGATTGGCAGTGATCTGGAGGCAAAGGTGGAGCACGGCGGCGGCGTGTGCGCGGTCGGTCTTCACCGTTTTCCAGGGCTCTTCCTGGGTCAGGATGCGGTTGCCGAGTTGGGCCAGCCGCATCATTTCGCTTTGGGCCTCCTTAAATCGGTAGGCCTCGAGCTGCAGGGGCATGCTCTCCTTCAGCTCTTCGATGGCCGTGAGGGCGCGGCCCGCACTCGAATCACCGAAGTCGTGGTCGCCGAGGGGCGGCACTTTGCCATCGAAAAATTTGTGGGTGAGCACAATCGCCCGGTTCACAAAATTGCCGAGCACGGCCACCAGTTCGTTGTTGACACGCGTTTGAAAATCGCTCCAGGTAAACTCGCTGTCGCGAAATTCCGGGGCGATGGCGTTGAGCACATAGCGGAGTTCGTCGCGCCTTCCGGGAAAATCTTCGAGGTATTCGTGGAGCCACACGGCCCAATTTCTCGAAGTGGAAATCTTCTTTCCCTCGAGGTTAAGAAATTCGTTGGCGGGCACATTGTCGGGCAGGATGAAGTCGCCGTGTGCCTTGAGCAGAATGGGGAAAATGATGCAGTGAAAAACGATGTTGTCCTTGGCCAGGAAATGCACCAGCTTGGTGTCGCCGCTTTGCCAGTAGGGCGTCCAGTCGCTGCCTCCCGATTCGGCGAGGGCCTTGGTGGCGCTGATGTAGCCGATGGGGGCATCCATCCACACGTAGAGCACCTTGCCGTCGGCGCCTTCGAGGGGCACGGGCACGCCCCAGTCGAGGTCGCGGGTCATGGCGCGGGCCTGCAGGCCGCCGTCGATCCACGATTTGCACTGCCCGATCACCTGCTTCTTCCAGGCCGAGGCGTCGTGGTGTTCCACGCCGTCGAGCTTGCCCTCGGTGAGCCAGGTACGCAGCCAGTCTTCGTGCTTTTGCATGGGCAAAAACCAGTGCGACGTTTCGCGAAGCACGGGCTCGGCGCCGCTCAGGGTGGAACGCGGATCGATCAGGTCTTGCGGGCTAAGGGTGCTGCCGCAGGCCTCGCATTGGTCCCCATAGGCGTTTTCGTGGCCGCATTTGGGGCAGGTGCCCGTGATGTAGCGGTCGGCGAGAAATTGCTCGGCTTCGGGGTCGAAATATTGCTCGGAAGTCTTCTGCTCGAAAACGTCCTGCTCGTGGAGCTTCAGGAAGAAGTCGCCCGCCGTTTTGCGGTGCAACTCTGACGAAGTGCGGTGATAAATGTCGAAAGTAATTCCGAAATCCTTGAAGGCCCCGCCGATTTTTTGGTGATATTCGTCGACGAGTACCTGCGGCGTTCGCCCTTCTTTTTTGGCGCGGAGGGTAATCGCCGCACCGTGTTCGTCACTTCCGCAAACGAAGGCCACATCGCGGCCCCGGGCGCGCAGGTAGCGCACGTAGATGTCGGCGGGAATGTAAACGCCGGCCATGTGACCGATGTGGAGCGGACCGTTGGCATAGGGCAATGCGGCGGTGACGGTATATCGTTTTGGATTTTTCAAACGGAATTTGCTTGTTTGTAGCCCGCAAAGATAATGACTTCAACCAACCGACAACACCTATGGAAGCCCTCGCTCCGCCCGCATTAATCCCGGGCGATACCATCGCCATCGTATCCACCGCCCGCAAGGTGGATGCTGCGTTTATCAACCTTGCCGAAAAGACCTTCACCAAATGGGGGTTCAAAATCCGACGGGGCGACAACCTCTTTAAAGTGCACCACCAATTTGCGGGAAGCGATTCATCGCGCCGCGCCGACCTGCGCTCCGCCTTTGAAGATCCCGAAGTGAAGGCCGTGGTGTGCGCCAGAGGCGGTTATGGCACAGCGCGCATCATCGACGACATTGACTTCGATGTGTTGAAGCAAAACCCGAAGTGGGTGACCGGCTACAGCGATGTGACGGCTCTCCACAGCCACATTTACAACAAGGCAGGCCTGCAGAGCATCCACGGCACGATGCCAGTGAATTTTGAGGACAACACCCCCGAATCGCTCGAAAGCCTGAGACTGCTGCTCACGGGAAATTTCCTGAGCTACACTGCACCCGCGCACAGGCTCAACCGCGCAGGCGCCGGCGAGGGCGTCATGCTCGGTGGAAACCTGAGTGTGCTCTACAGCATGGCCGCATCGGCATCGGAACTCAATACGGAGGGAGCGGTGCTTTTTCTGGAAGACCTCGACGAGTACCTCTACCACATCGACCGCATGATGCTGGCGCTGAAGCGAGCAGGCAAGCTGGCCAAGCTCGCGGGCATTGTGGTGGGCGGCATGACCGATATGCGCGACAACACGGTGCCTTTCGGCAAAACAGCCGAGGAGATCATCGCCGAGCACGCCGGGAGCTATGCCTATCCGATTTGTTTCGGATTTCCGGCAGGGCATATAACGGGAAACCGCGCATGGCTGCACGGCAAAAAAGTAAGGCTGACCGTTAAAAACGATCAGCCTTCTTCACTAAACCACTGTTAATCCACCATTATTCGCGCTCGAACTTGGTGTAGTCCGAGGGAATTTCGAACATAGATGCGTCGAGTTCTGATTTGTTCATTTCGAGCACCTGGAGTTTTGAGAGTTCTACACCGTCGGTTTTACGTTCCACACCTACCATCGGGAATACTCCGTTGAGGTCGGGGATGTTCATAAAGTACACGGCGAGTTTGTCTTTTCTGTTGAGTGTTTCGAGCATCGGGATAAAGAAGTCGAAGTCATCATCGGCTACCCAGTAGGTAACTTCACGGCCATCGGTTTTGCCCGAAACTTTCACTTCGCTGCAGTTGTAACCATTGATGGTCTCGGTCTTACCCGTCTTCTGAACGTAGACTTCAGTCTCACGTGCAGGTCGCTTATTGGGAACATCTATGTACATTTGACGCTCGGGACTCAAGGCCTTCACGGTGTTCTTCTTGGTATCGACGATCATGATGCCTTGCACCTCACCGTTTTCACCAAGCTCTTCAACGCGAACTTTGTCACCTTTAACATAATACACATAATTGGCTGTGACAGGGCCGATCGTTTTTGTAAATTTGATCATTCCCTGAAAGGGGCCGGTAGCGAAAGCAACCGTACCTAACATGGCTGTAGCAACGAACGTTGCAAGAGTTTTGATAGAAAGTTTCATAACTTAATTTTTTGCGGAACCCGGAAGATTCTCAGTTTTTAGTTTAACATGTCGAATTCGACCAACATACAAATCGGAAATGAGGGCGAATCACGTGCTTCTACGCACATGGAATCGCTGGGTTTCAAAATTCGCGAACGAAACTGGCGCCACGGGCACGATGAAATCGATATTATAGCTGAAAACGAAACGTTTATAGTTTTCACAGAAGTGAAAACACGTCAATCAAATGCTTTCGGGGAGCCCGAAGCCTTCGTGACGCGCAAGAAACAAAGCTTTATGATCAGGGCTGCCAACACCTACATTACAAGGCACAATATCGAAAAGGAAGCGCGGTTCGACATCATCGCCATCACCCTGAACCAGGCCGACGGATTGGTGCACATCCCCGATGCCTTTTACCCCATAGTTTAACCACAGCAGAAAAATCAACATATATAATGGCCAAAAAAGAACGCGGCGATAAGCCCGATAAAAAACAAGAAGGCACCGCAGGCCGCAAAACGGGTGCCGACTCCAAAAAACTCCGCGACTCCTCTCCTTTTAAGAAATTTGCGAAAGCACCCAAAGAGAAAAGCGACACACCCGAAAAGGGGGAGAAAAAATTCTCAAAAGCATACCGCCCGCGCGCAGGCTCGGAAGGACGACCCGTAAAGCCAAAGTCCGACAAGCGCTTCGGCAAAAAAGACGGGCCTTCCTCCCGCAAATCCGGCCCGCCTACCCGCGGAAAATCGGCCGGACCGAGACCGCCCCGCCCCGAAGGAAAGGTGAACAAGAAAGACGGCAACGAGGACCACAGCTCCGGCTGGAAGTCTGAAAAAGACCTGGCCAAAGACGCGACGGGCAAAGGGAGCCGCAGCCAGTACCGCAAGGTGGCAGGCAAAACCTGGAAAGGAAAGCCCGTGGTGCAAATACGCCACACCATGCGCCTGAACAAGTACATCGCCAACTCGGGAATTTGCTCGCGCCGCGAAGCCGACGACCTCATCGCCCAGGGACTGGTGGAAGTGAACGGAAAAGCCGTGACCGAAATGGGCCATCAGGTGAAGGAAACCGACAAGGTGACCTACGCCGGAGAGCGCATCAACCCTGAAAAGCCCGCATACGTGCTGCTCAACAAGCCCAAGGACTACAAGACCTCCATGAAGGATCCCGGCGATCAAAAAACCGTAATGATGCTGCTGCGCAAGCTGGGTCACGTGCGCATCACGCCCGTGGGCAGCCTGAACACCGCCACCACAGGCCTGCTGCTCTTCACCAACGACGGTGCCCTAGCCAAAAAAGTGACCCACCCGATACACGGCGTCAAAAAGCTGTACCACGTGCACCTCGACAAGGTCATGAAGGCGGGCGACCTCAAGCAATTGCTGGAAGGCGTGGAGCTCGAAGACGGAATTTTTAAAGCCGAAGCAGCGGAATATGTGAGCACCGGAAAAGACAAAAAGCAGATCGGCATCGAAATCAAAGGGGGCAAAAACCGCGTGGTGCGCCGCGCATTGGAGCACCTCGAATACAAGGTGCTCAAGCTGGACCGGGTCACTTTTGGCGGGCTGACGAAGAAGGATTTACCGCGCGGGAAGTGGCGGCATTTGACTACGCAGGAGGTGAATATGCTAAAAATGCTTTAGTGTCCGGCTGGCCATAAGGGCCATTCTCAGCGTTGCACTTGGCTTGAAAACAGTCATTGACTAATGTCAACTACTTGCTTTTCAACCCTGCGTGCGCCCATGCTTTCAGCTTGGTCTAGGGACTTGATAATGAACCTTATGAACCAGCCACTTGATTACGTTAAAAAACTAACTGCCAAGGGAATAAACTCTTAAAACTAAGTTTGTGAGTAAGGTTATTTGCTTTGAAATCTCAACATACCATAAACGTCACATCGAGTGTTTTTCAGTCCTTTCCCGACCTCACAATTTGCGCCAGCTTCTATTGGACTGAAAAATGTATCGAGATGCATGGTGGACAAAAACAAGTTAAAAAGATAACCCCTTCCGAAGCATCTCGATACATTTTTTCAGGCAGCAACTTCTTCGAGAAAGTAACCGCATTAAGGCCCGAAAAAACACCCGATGTGACGATCTTACTGATATGCGTTTTAGGCAAATTCAATTCCTCAATAAATTCCAATTGTATACCCTTGGGAAGAATGCCTTGCCGGTCGGCTTTTCGAGAAAGCCGGGGCTGAAATATAGTTTCCGGCAAAGCGTTTGTAAATGAGTAAACCTACCCCACTGAAAGTTCCTTTGAAAAGAATAACAGCCACCTTACTCACACTGGTCCTGATCGCGGCGATCGCCGCGGCGGCGGCCTACTTTTTGGCAAAAAAGTACGAGCCCGAGGTGCGCGATATTGTGGTGTACGAGGTGAACCGCCTCCTCGATGTGGAGGTGAGTGTGGAGGACATCAACTTCAGCCTGCTCCAAAGGTTTCCCTACGCATCGCTGCGATTCAGCGAAGTGGTGATACCCGAAGTCTACAGCACGGGCACGCCCGACACCCTGCTTTACGCGAAAAACGTGTACCTGCAGATCAGCCTGTGGGATTTTTTGCGGAAGCGCTACCGCATCAGCGAGGCCGAGGTAAACGACGGATTCTTTAGAATGGCTATTTTCAAAGACGGGAAAGACAACTACCACTTCTGGAAAGCCTCCGAATCTGCAGACCGTTCAGTGCTGTCGCTGAACAACATCGAAACGAACAACTTCGACTTCAGCCTCCGGATGGAAGACAAAGCAGACCTCGATGTGCACGTGCGCCACGCCCGCTCCAAGGGATCCTTCGGTAGCGATGTGTACGACCTCGCTTCTGAGGTTCACCTCACGGTAGGCCTTTTTGCCCTGAGCGGAGATACGCTGTACCGCGAAATCCCGATCTCGGGGAAATTCAACCTCGGGGTGAACAACCTGAGCAACAAATACGAAATCACTTCTGACGCCCTCGAATCGGGCAATGAGAAATTCAAGATCGACGGCTGGTTCGACCCCGAACACAGCGACACCTGGGGTGTAACCATGCGGGCCTCGGGGGCAAAAATCGAGAATGCCGTAGGCTTGTTGCCGCTGGGAATACGGAGCAAATTTGCCGCCTACAACGCCAAAGGCCGGAGCGACCTGGTGCTCGACATGGAGCAACCTGCCGGGGAGCCGTTCAAAATCGACTTCCTTTTCGACAAAACCAAAGGCAGCTTTCAGCACGATGTGGCCCTCGGAAAGGCGGGCATCGAAAGCGCAGCGGGTAGCCTGCAGATCAGGGGCGAACGCATATCGCTCTACATCGACCACATCCACGGCGCCATCGGGCCGGGAAAAATAAAGATGAGCGGGAGCATCCGCGATTTTGACGCGCCCGATTTTGACCTCGCTGTAAACGGAAATGTGGAACTGCGCGAAGTGAGGAATTTCTTCAACATCGACTACCTCGACGAGATGAGCGGAAAGGTGAGCCTCGC
>JAIVHQ010000045.1 GCA_020200995.1 Flavobacteriales bacterium | reverse complement strand
GGTCACCACAGCGCCCGCGCCGATAAAGGCGTATTCGCCAATGTCATGACCGCATACGATGGTGGCGTTGGCCCCGATAGAAGCACCTTTACCTACGCGTGTACGGGCATACTGCCCACGGCGAACCACTGCGCTGCGTGGGTTGGTCACATTCGTGAAAACCATGGAGGGCCCCAGGAATACGTCGTCCGCACACTCCACACCTGTGTAGATGGATACATTGTTCTGCACCTTCACATTCTTGCCGAGCACCACCTCGGGCGAGATCACCACATTCTGCCCGATGTTGCAATCGGCACCGATCGTACAGCCGGGCATGATGTGTGAAAAATGCCAGATTTTCGTGCCGGCACCGATAATGCTGCCTTCATCTACCACGGCGGTTTCGTGTGCAAAGTAATCCATCAGCGCTTGATGAATTTATCGAAATGCTTGTGCTCTTTTTTATAGAGCTCGTCCATATCGAGGGTTTTGAAATAAGCGAGGGTGCGTCGCAGGCCCTCACTTCGGTCGACTTTCGGTTCCCAGCCGAGCACCTTTTTGGCGAGCGTAATATCAGGGCGCCGCTTTTTCGGATCGTCGTGGGGAAGGTCTTCGTAAATAATTTTGGTCTTGGCACCGGTCAGCTCCACGATCTCATCGGCAAATTCGCGGATGGTGATTTCATCAGGGTTACCGACGTTCACAGGCTCTGCAAAATCCGAGAGCAGCAGTCGGTAGATTCCCTCCACCAGGTCGTCGACATAACAGAAAGACCGCGTCTGCGATCCATCGCCGAAGACGGTAAAATTTTCTCCGCGTAAGGCCTGCCCGATAAATGCCGGAAGCACGCGCCCGTCGTTGAGCCGCATGCGCGGGCCGTAGGTATTGAAAATGCGCACGATGCGGGTCTCGAGTCCGTGAAATCGGTGGTAAGCCATGGTAATGGCCTCCTGAAATCGCTTGGCTTCATCGTACACCCCGCGCGGACCGATGGGGTTTACGTGGCCCCAATACGTCTCTTTCTGAGGGTGTTCTTCCGGGTCACCGTAGATTTCGCTGGTGCTTGCCACAAGAATGCGGGCATTTTTGGCTTTCGCCAAACCGAGCAAGTTGTGCGTGCCAAGCGAACCGACTTTCAGGGTCTGAATCGGGATCTTGAGGTAGTCAATAGGGATGTTTTTCAGGTCACCCGTGATCAGGTTGTCCATCCCGATCACTTCCGCACCTTCGGCAATGAAGCGGTCGCAGAGGTGCGAGCCGAGAAACCCCGCCGCACCGGTCACCAAAACTCGTTTGCCGGTCATACTTTCTGCGGCTGTTTTACGGCATTGCGGCCGATGCTTTCGTAGTGAAAACCGAGCTCCCTCATTCGGCCCGTTTCGTAGAGATTCCGGCCGTCAAAAATTGTCTTCGACTTTAGTTTTTGTGCCACTTTCGAAAAATCAGGATTCCTGAACACCGACCACTCTGTCGATATCAGCAGGGCCTCGGCGTTGTCCAATGCCTCGTACATGTTGTCGGAGTAGTTGATCAGGTCGCCGTACAAGCCGCGCACATTGTCCATCGCTTCGGGATCAAATACACTTATGGTGGCGCCCGCAGCCAGGAGGGCATCGATCATAAAGAGGGCTGGTGCCTCGCGGATATCGTCGGTATCGGGCTTAAAAGCCAAACCCCAGATGGCAAAGTGTTTCCCGGAAAGGTCACCGCCATAATGCGCCTTGATCTTTTCGATCAGAGCCAGTTTCTGAATATTGTTTACCCGAAGCACCGAATCCAGAATCTGGAATTCGTAACCACTTTCTTTTCCGCTTCTCGCAAGGGCCTGCACATCTTTCGGAAAGCAGCTACCGCCGTAGCCAATGCCGGGAAAGAGGAAACGCTTACCGATGCGGGTATCCGTTCCGATGCCTGCACGCACCATGTCCACGTCGGCGCCCACTTTCTCGCAAAAGTTAGCCACCTCATTCATAAACGTAATCTTGGTGGCCAGAAATGCGTTGGCGGCATACTTCGTAAGCTCAGCCGACTTTTCATCCATCACAATCAGGGGATTCCCCTGGCGAACGAATGGTTTGTACAGATCTTCCATGATCTTAGCCGCGCGGTCAGAGCTCGTGCCGATCACCACCCTGTCGGGTTTCATAAAGTCCTCTACCGCAAACCCCTCACGGAGAAACTCCGGGTTCGACACCACGTCAAACTCCACTTTGGCATCTTTTGCGATAGCAGCGTGCACCAGCTCGGATGTACCCACGGGCACCGTGCTCTTGTCGACGATTACGGTGTACTTTTCCAGGATTCCGCCCAGTTGATCGGCCACGCCAAGCACATAGGAAAGGTCGGCCGAGCCGTCTTCGCCCGGGGGGGTGGGCAGTGCCAAAAACACAATGTCAGCGCCTTTCACTGAAGATGCGAGCTCAGTGGTGAAAGTAAGTCGCTTCTGGCGGATGTTGCGCTCAAAAACCGTATCGAGATAAGGCTCATAAATCGGCACTTCACCGTTTTGCATGCGCTTTACCTTCTCGGCGTCGATGTCTACGCACACCACATCGTTGCCCGTATCTGCAAAGCATGTGCCTGTGACAAGCCCTACGTAACCCGTTCCGATTACTGCAATATTCATGATCTGTTAGCTTTGATGTAGGAGATGACTCCTTCGGTGATATGTTTCAGTTGTTCTTCGTCGAGCTCTGTTTGCATGGGCAGGGATGCTACTGATTTGCAAAGAATCTCGGTAACCGGAAAATCGCCTTCAGTATAGCGGTCGTCGCGGTATGCTTTCTGCAAATGCAGGGGCACCGGGTAGTATATCATCATCGGAATGTCGCGCTCGTTGAGATGGGCCTTAAGCCCGTCACGGTCCACTCCGTTTAGTACCATCGTGTATTGGTGGTACACATGGGTGGAGTTGGCACAGTGCTCGGGAACGTTGATTTCGGGCAGGTCTTCAAACGCTTCGGCGTAAAAAGCGGCCACCTTTTGACGGGCAGCATTATAGTCGTCGAGCCTGCGCAGCTTGATGCGCAAGATAGCGGCCTGGATAGAATCGAGTCGTGAGTTTACGCCTACTTCATCGTGGTAGTACTGTCGGGTTTGGCCGTGGTTGGCCACCACGCGAAGCATGGCAGCGTATTCGTCACTGTTGGTGAATATCGCGCCCCCGTCGCCGTAGCAGCCAAGGTTTTTGCTAGGAAAGAAAGAAGTGGCTCCTATGTCACCAATTGTTCCGGCTTTTTTTACCGTTCCATCGCTGAAGGTGTATTCGGCGCCGATGGCCTGGGCAGTGTCTTCAATTACGAAGAGGTTGTGCTTCTTTGCAATGGCCATGATGGCCTCCATGGGTGCACATTGCCCGAAGAGGTGAACCGGTACGATGGCCTTGGTCTTCGGGGTGATGGCCGCACGAATGGCTTCCGGCTCTATATTGAAAGTCGTGGGATTCACGTCGACGAGCACCGGCGTGAGGCCGAGCAATGCGATCACTTCAGCAGTTGCCACGTAGGTAAAGTCAGCAGTAATTACCTCATCGCCGGGCTTGAGGTCAAGTGCCATCATGGCAATTTGAAGGGCGTCGGTGCCGTTGGCACAAGGCACTACATGCTTGGCGCCGAGGTAGGTTTCGAGCTCCGATTGAAAAGCCTTAACTTCGGGGCCGTTGATGTAGGCAGATGATCTGACCACGTCAATGATGGCTGTGTCGATTTCCTCTTGCATCTTTTCGTATTGGGATACGAGGTCGACCATTTGAATTTTCTTCATGTAATGGCTTAAATTTGCGAGTGCGAATATACAGATAATTGCAGATTAGCCCTGAAAGGAGGCGATTGAATCCTACGAAGTTTACCCCATGAGATACACAACTTTGGCCTTCCTGTTTTTAATTTCCACCCTTTCGGCTCAGGGGCAGGGAAAAGTCAGCGAAGAAGCGCTCCCGATGTCGCTGTTTCAGTTCCAGTTCGGGGGCCATGCTCCTTTCGGCGATATGGCTGAACTGTATGGCCTTTTCGGTTCGGGTGGTCTCAGCTTCGCCCTGAAAACAAAATCCAATTTCATATTCGGTGCCGATTTCAACTACTTTTTCAGCAACAATGTACACGATGCCGATACGCGCTTTAGCCAATTGCGCTTCGAAAATGGATTCGTACTCGGAAATGAGGGCGAATTTATCGATGTGATTGTTCAAAAGCGGGGCTTTGCAGCGGGATTTTACGCCGGGAAGATTTTCAACATTTTTGGTCCCAACCCAAATTCCGGACTCGAAGTGAGGCTTGGAATCAACTTTTTGGAGCACCGTACCTGGATCGAAAGCCGAGAAGCCGATATCCCTCCGCTCGAAGGAGAATACCGCAAAGCCTACGACCGCAAACGCGCGGGTCTGGCTGCATACCAGTTTGTCGGTTACCGCCATTTCAGCAACAGCCGATTTGCCAATTTCTACCTCGGAATGGATTTCTATCAGGCTTTCACTCTCGACTACCGCACCTACAATGTGGATCAAATGGAATTTACCGACGGGAATTATCTCGATTTCATCGTGGGCATCAAGGCGGGCTGGGTCATCCCCATTTACAAGCAAGTCGACGACCGCTTCTACATCAAATAGCCATGCGGCAGCTTTACACCCTTGGAGTCAGGATCTACGGCGCAGCCATTCGGATAGCCGCACTTTGGAATCCCAAAGCCAAGCGCCGTACAGAAGGCAACCGTGCACCGACCGCCAAACACACTTTCCACTCACGCCCCCTTTGGATTCACTGCGCATCCACGGGCGAATTTGAGCAGGGAAGACCCCTCATAGAAGGCATCAAAAAGGCCCGCCCCGATACCCCTGTGCTCCTGTCTTTTTTCAGCCCTTCCGGCTACGAAATGCGCAAAGACTACCCCCTCGCTGACTTCGTGGTGTACATGCCGCTTGACACATCCGGCCGCATTCGTAAATTTCTGGACGCCTACCAACCGTCAACCGCCGTATTTGTGAAATACGAAATATGGCACAACTGCCTCCGCGAACTCGGGAAAAGAGACATCCCGACATATCTCGTATCGGCCAAATTCAGGGCAGACCAAATCTACTTCAAGCCTTACGGCAAATGGTTTGCGCAAAGTCTGAAGGGGTTCACAAGAATTTTTACCCAGAACATCGAAAGCAAAACCCTGCTCGACAAAATTGGTTGCCGCCGTGTCGACGTAGCGGGCGATACCCGTTTCGACCGTGTGGCCGAGATCGCCGAAATCAACGAAGCGGTTCCCGAAATGGCCGAATTCAAAGGCAACTCCATCCTCATCGCCGCCGGCAGCACCTGGCCCAAGGATGAGGAGTTTATTGCCCGGTGGTGGTCAAAGAAAGCCGAGGATCACCCCAACGTGAAGCTGCTCCTCGTACCCCACGAACTGTCTGCGGGTCACATTTCAGAAATGAAAAAGCGATTTCCGGGAGCAGTGTTATGGAGCAGCGACAACTACCATAGCGCAAAGGCATTAATACTCGACCGTATGGGACTGCTGAGCCGTATGTATCGATATGCAGACATTGCCTATGTCGGTGGCGGATTCGGAGCCGGAATTCACAACGTACTCGAGCCGGCCGTATTTGGTTGCCCTGTAATTTTCGGGCCGCGACATGAAAAATTTGACGAGGCCAAAGGGCTGATCAGCGCAGGAGGCGCCTTCGACTTCAGCAGTCATGAAGGATTTGATAAAATAATGGATTCACTCCTCGCAGAAGGTGTCCCTTTCCGGGAAAAGGCGGGGCGCATGGCCGGAACATTTGTTCAGTCAAACCGAGGTGCTACCGCCAAAATTCTGGCAGCATTGAAAGAAGAAAAACAACTAAAATCAAGAATTTGACCTGCCGTATTGCCCAATCTTGATGCGATCAAAAATAAAAAGTGCCGCAGACAGAATGACTAAGCCGATCGCTGAAAATTTTGCGGGATACCGCACCAAATCCACGTCCATGTGGGCAAACATGATGGCCGCATACGCCCATACAAAAGTGAGGGCGTAGATGTAATCCTTGCGGGTGATTAAAAAGAACGCTGCAATTCCGAAGCCTATTACGAGCATTGCAGCGGTCCATAACTCTTCGGAAGCCGTAAAAAATGATACGTCAAGAGCGACCAGCGTCACAGCGACATTTACAATAGAAGCCACACTTACCCAGCCAAAATAAATTCCAAAGGGAACGTGAAAAAAATAGCGATGTGTGGTACTTAAGGCACGCTTTAAGCGATAAAAAATTCGAAACATTCCGATCAGCGTACCCAGCAAAACGGCCATGATCACCAGCGAAAAAATAAACCACTCGTTTTGAAATGCCAGCAGCCACAACGCATTGGCCAATACGTTCACTATGAAATAGGGCCAAATCAGTTTATAAAATCGAATCTCCTTTCCCTTGCCAAGTTGAAAGAATGCAAAAACCGCCAAAGTCAGATAAATCACGCCCCAAATCGAAAAAGCATAGCCTGCCGGGGTTATCAACGTGGGATACTCAGCGCTGATTTGCGCATTGGTCATGCCGCCGAAAGGAAGAGCATTAGAGAGGTAATTCATTAAAATGACGAAAGCAACCGCCGCCACAAAAAGCCATCGCTTTGTATAAGGGTATGTAAATGCAGTTCTCATTTTGTCAGTACAAAAGTGAATATTACGGCCCGGGATCTATATTTGTTCCGACCTTCGAATCCGATAATACACATTTTTTAAGCCCCGGCAAATGAAAAAATCATTGATTTTCACCATTGCAATTTTCGCAATCCTGATTGCGGCTTTCTACTACCTGTTGTATCCAAGGCTGGAAATCATTTCAGGATACAATGCCAAAATCATGTGCTCCTGCTTGTTTGTGTCAAAGATGCAACGTGCCGAAGTCGAAGAGATTGACCTCGGGTTCGGCCCTTTATGGATGGCTTCCAATGAAGTAGACACCGTAGAAAGAACTATTGAGACCTCCGTTTGGGGTTTCCACCCAAAAAAGGCCATCTTTCGCGAAGGCCTCGGCTGCACACTGATCCACGATGCCGATGAGACTGAAGTAAAAAGCACCACCCTCGATCGTTCAGCAGTTCAGTACGGTCCCGAAATTTGGCCAGACACTGAAGTGATTCCTGAAGAAAAACTTCGCGAAGCCATAGAAACCGGATTCGATCCTCCGGGCAAAAACGTACTCAACACACGGGCCATACTGGTCGTAAAAAGCGGAAAGCTGATAGGCGAAGTCTACGGAGAGGGATTCGACATGCATTCTGAACTCCCGGGGTGGAGCATGATGAAAAGTGTAAACTCCGCCATCGTCGGGCTTCTCGTTAAAGACGGCATGTTAGAACTCGACGCACCAGCCCCTATAGACGACTGGAAAATTGATGCCCGGGCTGAGATTACCCTCAGGCATTTGCTCAACATGACCTCAGGCCTCGATTGGAATGAAGACTACGGCTCCGTTTCCACAGCCACCGTAATGCTTTATGGCACAGACAATATGGGGAAATACGCCGCTACCGTGCCCTCGGCCTATCCCGCAGGCGAAAATTGGTACTACTCATCGGGCACTTCCAACATCCTGTCCATGATCACCGCCGAGGCCTTCGACAGCAAAGCGGAATATAGAAAGTATGCTTTTGACCGGCTGTTTGGCCCTCTCGGCATGAAGCATTTCACGGTAGAGACTGATGCTTCCGGAACCTTTGTCGGTTCCTCATACGGATACGGATCGGCAAGAGATTGGGCTAAATTCGCCCTCCTCTACCAAAACCTTGGCCACTGGCAAGGCACCCAAATATTGGATACCTCTTGGGTCGAATTCAGCAAAACACCCGTCGACGCCAGCAATGGAAAATACGCAGGACAATTTTGGACCAACGGCGACGGCGGTTTTGAAAACTATGGAAAGGACAGCTACTGGCTCGGCGGATTTCAGGGAAAACAGGTCAGCGTCCACCCGTCCGAAGATCTGATCGTGGTACGCATCGGCGTCACTTACGATAGGGAAGACAATAACTTCGACAGGCTGATAGGCAACATTATCGCAGCAGCACGTGACATACAAGTACAACCTGAACCCGCCCCCGCCGACTCAACGGAAAGTGAGGGGGGCTCAACAGGGTCAACACTCAGGAATTGACTAAAAAGCCCACGTCAACTACCTCAGTGATTTCGATCAGGGTTTCCACATTCGGAAACAAAGGGTTTATCAGCAAATTGTGTTCTTCAGGGTAGCGCTCCAAAGGCAACCTTGCTGATGGAACCTGCAAAAACGGCATCTCCCCTTCCACTGCCCATTGCGAACCCAAACTCACCGTTCCTTTGCCATAAGGCAGGGCATTCCATAGATCGGGAAGCGCTGAAGTACTCAAGTATTGCGGCTCCTCGTTCAATTCAAACACTATCAAAACCCAAGGCACCGAGGTCACCACCGGCCCTCGAATGCTCAGCATTTCAAGAAAATTCAGGGCGCTGTAGCTGCAGG
>JAIVHQ010000192.1 GCA_020200995.1 Flavobacteriales bacterium | reverse complement strand
CAACCTCCTCGCCGATGTGGGACAGGAAGTGGTGGTGATACTCTCCACCCACATTGTGGACGATGTGCGCGAGCTTTGCCAAAACATGGCCATCATGAACCTCGGCAAGATCGTGTACGCCGGCACTCCCGGGGCCGTCCTCGACGAGCTCAAAGGCAAGGTGTGGATGCGCGTGGTAGAACGCGACGAGGTAGACACCTACCGCAGTACCCACCACGTGATCAGCGACAAGATGGTGGCGGGCCGGCCCCAAATCCACGTACTCAGTGACACCAATCCCGGCGATGGTTTCACCGCCGTGGAGCCGAGCCTCGAGGATGTATTCTTTGTAAAAATAACCCCCGGCATCACCGCCTAATCTCCCGAAGCCATGTTTATCGAATTTCTCAAACTCGAGCTCAGGGCGGCGTTCAAAAGCCCGATGCTATACGTCTTCTTTTTCCTGATTACCCTTTTGGTCTTTGGCGCAGTAGCCAGTGATAGTGTACAAATCGGAGGAGCGATTGGAAATGTCTATAAGAACTCACCCAATGTTCTCACCACCTTCTTCCTCATTTTGGGCCTTATCGGAGTTCTTTTTGCCACGGCCTTTTTCAACAATGCTGCCTTACGCGATCACAACAACCAATTCAACGAAATCCTATTCCACCTGCCCATCGGCAAGGCGGGCTACTTTTGGGGTCGCTTCATCGGCGCACTGATTTTGAGCACTATCCCATTACTCGGTGTTTACCTTGGTGCATGGCTCGGTAGCATCATTGGCCCCTTGGCGGGCTGGGTAGAGGCCGACCGCATCGGGCCCTTTTTTGCGGAAACGCTGATCAACAATTACTTCATTTTTGTGCTTCCGAACATGTTTTTCGCGGGTTCCATCATCTTCTTCCTGGCGCATAAATTCAAAAACACCATTATTAGCTTCGTAGGTGCGCTCGCCATCTTTGTGGCTTATTTCGCCTCGGGTACACTGCTTTCCGACCTCGATAATCAAAATCTCGCTGCCATCACCGACGTATTCGGCATCCGCACCTACGGCGTATTTTCGCGGTACTGGACACCGCTCGAGCGCAACACCCTCAGCCCTTCATTTGAGGGGCTCATCATGTGGAACCGCCTGCTGTGGCTCGGCGTTGGCGTGGTGCTCTCGGTGCTCTCGTTTTTGAGTTTCTCCTTCCGGGAAAAAATGCGGTACCGACCGTTTCGCAAGTTGCGGGGAGCCGCGGCAAAAGACCAAACGAAGGCCACGGCTGAAGCCGAAGCAACGGATAATAAGGGTGCGGACAAACCCATCCCGCGTGTACAGTCCGCTTTCCAATCCAAAGACAGGTCACTGAGCGGAGCCGAAGTGAACTGGTTGCAGTTTCGCAGCTTTTTTAAAGCGAACACCTTAAGCATCACCAAAAGCGTGGTTTTCAAAATCGTGGCTTTCTTCGGAATTTTCCTCCTCGGTGTGAGCCTCATAGAAGGCTATGAATACTACGGTCTTCAGTCATACCCCGTGACCTACAAAGTGATCGGCGACATTGCAGGATCCACAAGTCTGTTTATGATCATTGTGGTGATCTTCTTCAGCGGCGAACTTGTGTGGCGCGACCGCGTGAGCCACATCCACGAGGTGATCAACGCCACTCCGCACAACAGCTTTGTAAGCATCTTCGCCAAGGTGGCCAGCCTTGTTACAATCGCGGTGCTACTGCAATTTGTGTTCATTTTTATGGGCGTTATGTCACAGCTATTTCGCGGCTTCACCGTCATCGAACTCGATGTGTATCTCATCGATTTCTTCGTTGATACCCTGCCCGGCTACATCATCTATGCGGCACTTTTTGTACTGATTCAGACGCTGGTTAACAACCGTTATG
>JAIVHQ010000416.1 GCA_020200995.1 Flavobacteriales bacterium | reverse complement strand
ACAGCAAACAATTCAATTTCATTCAGAAGTGAGGGCGAGATGCCCATTAAAAAAGCCCGCAATCATTAACCGCGGGCTTTTAAAATATTCAGAGTATGCAAAGCGGGTTTACTATCAGAGTGTCTGATTCACCATTTTTCCGTGGCAATTTTTGTATTTCTTTCCGCTGCCGCAAGGACATGGATCGTTTCGACCTACTTTCTTTTCGGCGCGAACGGGCTGCGGCTTGGGTCGAGGTGCCTGCTGAGGCGCTTGTCCCCTTCCGGGGGTGCCTTGCGAGGGGGCTTGTTGCTCTGTACCGGGCCGGCTGGTTTGCAAGCCGCTCATATCGTCGCTGCGGGGAACGGCAGTGGTGGTTTGCACCTGACCATCGCGGCCGGGGAGACCCGCCTTGCTGAGGAATGATACCACTTCAAAGCTCACCCTTCCGATCATCTTTTTGAAAAGCTCGAACGACTCAAACTTGTAGATTAGCAAGGGGTCTTTTTGCTCAAAGCGGGCGTTTTGAACAGATTGGCGCAAGTCGTCCATTTCGCGAAGGTGCTCCTTCCATTCGTTGTCGATGATGGCGAGGGTGGCGGCCTTTTCGATCCCGTCTCTGAGGTTTTTTCCCTCATTGGCCAGGGCCTGTTCGATATTAACTACCACTTGGAGGGCGCGCTTTCCATCGGAGAACGGCACTGCAATGTTGTCAAACTGCCCTTGCTTTTCGTGAACGTTTTTGATGATGGGCAAAGCTGTCTGCGCCACTGATTCCAGCCGGCCTTGAATACCGCTTCAGCAACGGCTGCCTGCTTTTCGCCGACGAAAACTTTCTCTTCGAGCGGCGAATCGATGCCGAGGTATTGAATCAGGTCGATGTTGAAGTTTTCAAAATCTTTCACCTCATGGTGGTTGGCCACGATAGAATCGACAACGTCCTTAAACATGTTTTCGATGTCGAGCTGAAGGCGATCTCCGTGAAGGGCGTGGCGGCGGCGCTTGTAAATCACCTCTCGCTGCGCATTCATCACATCATCGTATTCGAGGAGCTTCTTTCGAATGCCGAAGTTATTTTCCTCGACTTTTCGCTGTGCCCGCTCGATGGACTTGGTAATCATGGAGTGTTGAATCACTTCACCCTCCTGGAGTCCGAGACGGTCCATCATTTTGGCGATGCGATCGGAGCCGAAGAGCCTCATGAGGTTGTCCTCAAGGGAAATGTAGAATTGCGAAGATCCCGGATCACCCTGGCGACCGGCCCTACCGCGCAGCTGCCTGTCCACCCGACGGGAGTCGTGCTTTTCGGTACCGACAATGGCCAGACCGCCCGCTGCTTTGACGCCTTCACCGAGCTTAATGTCGGTACCACGACCTGCCATGTTGGTGGCGATGGTCACGGCTCCGGGGCGGCCGGCTTCGGCCACCACATCTGCCTCACGGGCGTGGAGTTTTGCGTTCAGCACGTTGTGCTTGATGTTGCGAAGCTTGAGCATGCGGCTCAGGAGTTCTGAGACTTCCACGTTGGTGGTACCCACAAGCACCGGCCTGCCCTGCTTTGAGAGCTCGACGATTTCGTCGATGGCGGCGTTGAATTTTTCTCTTTTCGTTTTGTAAACCTTGTCCTCGCGGTCGTCGCGCTGTACGGGTTTGTTGGTCGGGATGATCATGACATCCAGCTTGTAGATGTCCCAAAGTTCTCCCGCTTCCGTCTCGGCCGTACCGGTCATACCCGCGAGTTTGTGGTACATACGGAAGTAGTTCTGCAGGGTCACGGTAGCGTAAGTCTGCGTGGCAGCTTCCACTTTCACCCGCTCTTTGGACTCGATGGCCTGGTGCAGCCCATCGCTGTAGCGGCGGCCCTCCATGATACGGCCGGTCTGCTCATCTACAATTTTCACCTTGTTCTCCATCACCACGTAGTCCACGTCCTTTTCGAAAAGGGCGTAGGCTTTCAGGAGTTGGTTGATGGTGTGGATGCGCTCGGCCTTCACGCTGTAGTTGCGCAAGAGCTCGTCCTTTTCCTTGATTTTATCTTCGGGCGACATGTCGCTCTTCTCGATATCGGCAATGGCAGTACCCATGTCGGGCAGGATGAAAAAGTCGGCGTCTTCCGTATTTTGCGAAAGCAGCTCGATGCCTTTTTCGGTGAGCTCCACGGAGTTGTTCTTTTCTTCAATGGTAAAGTAGAGCACCTCGTCGGCCTTGTGCATTTCCTTCTCCTGGTCCTGGAGGTAGTAGGCCTCAGTCTTGAGCATTTGCTGCTTGATGCCGGGCTCACTCATGAACTTGATGAGTGGCTTAAGCTTAGGCAAACCACGGTGCGAGCGGAAGAGGGCGAGCCCGCCTTCAGTCACATTGTCTTTGGTAATCTTTCCGTCCTCTACTGCGGCGAGCTTCTTCTTGGCTTCGGCGATGAGGCCGATCACGAGCTGTCGCTGTACATTGTAAAGTTTTTCCACACGGGGCTTCATCTCGTCAAAGAGCTGCTGATCGCCTTTTGGGGTGGGACCCGATATGATGAGGGGCGTACGGGCGTCGTCGATCAATACAGAATCGACCTCATCGACGATGGCGTAGTGCTGCTTGCGCTGCACGAGCCGCTCGGGCGTGGTCGACATATTGTCGCGGAGGTAATCGAAGCCAAATTCGTTG
>JAIVHQ010000415.1:3295-6132 GCA_020200995.1 Flavobacteriales bacterium | reverse complement strand
TTTACAATTTTCCCAATCCAAAAAGCGTGCGCGTGGTGATCCGCCTCGATCAATTTCCGGATGAAACCACCTGGCAGATCTCATCTGAAGATGGCACCGTGCTCTACAGCGGAGGCCCTTACTTTGTGCAGGGCAGCACGATAGACGAGACTTTCTGCATCGGCTCCGACCTGTGCTACTACTTCGATATCTTCGACAGTGCGAGCGACGGACTGTGCTGTGATTACGGGCAGGGCAATTATCGGTTAATCAACGGAGAAGACAATTCAATTCTCGCTCAGGGCGCCTCTTTCGGGGCATCGCAGAGAACAACGATATGCAACAGGCCTCCGGGCTCACCCATTCCCGATCCGGAAACCATTTTCGGGATTTACCCCAACCCCTCCGACCAGCAGGCTACATTTGTCATAAAAGGCCATA
Organism: Flavobacteriales bacterium; assembly: GCA_020200995.1. Classification (GTDB taxonomy): domain Bacteria; phylum Bacteroidota; class Bacteroidia; order Flavobacteriales_D; family Cryomorphaceae; genus T3Sed10-241. The sequence continues at coordinate 5,712 of JAIVHQ010000415.1, read as the reverse complement.
AGGATGGGACGCCGCGCATCACCCTCTACGATATTCAGGGCCGTGCCGTATGGCAGAACTTAATCTCAGTATTGGAAGGTGAGATTGCAGAAGTTGCATTTCCGAGCTACTTGTTCAATCAGGGGGTCTACGTGGCCGTTGTGGAAGTGGGCGGTGAACGATATACCGAGCGTTTGGTTATCGCGCGTTAAAACAATTCGAACGTGGCGGGCGCTCAGGGCGCAGAAACGCAGGATTACAAATCCTGCGAAGCGCTCAACGCGCAACGTCATTCGAATAACCCAAGCATTGCAGCGCAGGATTACAAATCCTGCGAAGCGCTGAGCGCGAAACGTACGTCAACCGCAAAAAAATTGAAGCGAGGCGAGAAGAGCGCAGGGCGCAGGATTACAAATCCTGCGAAGCGCTCACGGTAAATCAGTAATTCCCCGACCGCTTTCGCAAAAACCACTCTGCGCTCAGCAGCAGGAGAATCACGAAGAAGATCCACTTCAGGTTGAGCACCGTATCAAATACTTCGGTGGTATAGCTCACGGGACTCAATGAAGCTGTTTCATCGAGGTAGCCATTAATCTCGCCGGCATTTTCGGGGTAGAATACACGGCCGCCGGTGGCATCGGCCATGGCTTGGAGCAATCCGTGGTCGGCGGTGAGGTTGGCTCCTTCGAGGTCAAAAGGTTTTACGGTGATGCTTCCCCGCTCCTCGAGCTTTTCACCCCCGCGCGAAGTAGACGCGAGGTAGCTGTAAGTGCCCGTGGGCAGCGAACCCGCATCGAGGCGGTAAGCGGAGGCGCTGCGCGAAAAGGTGAAGGGATAGTCTTTTCCGTCTTCATCTTTAAAAACGATGCTCACCTCGGGATCATTCACAGCCTCATACGCATCGTTGTACACCTCGGCGTTGAACACAATGCGCTCATTTTCCATGAAGCTGCGCTCGTGGTTCACCTTGAAAAATCGCTTGTCGGCTTTGAGGGCCAGGTATTGCACCAGGCTGCCGATGAATCCGTCGAAACGCTTGTGGCTGCCCTCGGTAGCGTAATCGTACAGGCGCCATCGCCACAGGCTCACGGAGAAATGCAGGAAGCCCCTCATCGAGCGTGAATGTGCTGAAATCAGTGGCCACCGCAGCGCGCACATCGTGGAAACTACCGGCGCGGCCGCCAAGATCGACCCCGAGTCCGTAACGCGAGAGCATCGACACCACAGTCTGGGTGCCGACCACGGCCATCACGGGCACGTCAGACTTGAGCAGGTCGAGCCTGAAAGGTTCGTTCTTGGCGTCGGGTGAGGGAATTTGGTGGAGGATGAGCAGGTCGTACGGCGAAAAGTTTCCGTCAAACTCGCTGAGCAGGGCTACCTCGGCGGTGTAATTCTCATTGGCCGAAACGGCACTGCGCAGCGCATTGATATCGGGGTGTGGGGCACCTGCGAGAATTAGAATTTTCTGACGTCCATCGATCACGTCTACAAAAACGTCGCGTGTATTGTTGGCGACTGTCAGTTCTCCGTCTACGGGCGCAATGCGCAAGCTGTATTTTTGGGTGCCGGACAGGTCAGCGTCGAGAAGCACCCGCAGCGTTTGCCGAAAGGCGTTGCCCTTCACCTTGATGCTTTCGCTGTGGAGTGTTTCGCCGCCCCGCACGATGCTGAATTGCAGGTCGCGCCCGTCGAGTTTCCGGGCTTCGAGGGTGGTTTCGATCGGGAATTTATTACCGAGGTAGGCAATGCGGTTCACCCCCACCTCGGCGATGAAGGCATCGCGGCGCACGGCGGTATCGCCCATGGCGATGGGCAGCACCTTCCACGGCACGGCGCCGAGTCCGTAGCGGGGGTTGGCTCCGCGGTTGTAAATGCCGTCGGAAGCCAGCACCACGGCGCCGAGGTTGCGGTTGGCATACCTGTTTTTCACTTCCGTAAAAACAGATGAGAGATCGGTTACAGGCTCAGAGAGGTCGGTGGTTCCGTCTTCGCGGATGCTTTGCCCGAAGGTGTACACGGCGACATCGTAATTTCCGGAAAGGGAGGCTTTAAGCTCTGCAACCATCTTGGGGTAGCCCTTCCTCACCTCAGCCGAATCGCGGCCCATGGCCAGTGATTGCGAATTGTCGACGGCGAGCACCACGACGGGTGGCTCGATATCGCGGTCAAAGTACCGCACCATGGGCTCGATGAGCAGCAGGGCAATGGCCGTGACGCTAAGAAAGCGCAGCACCGTCAGGGCCGTGAGCAGACCCCGGGTCTCTGAGAAGCGGGTATCGCGAAAATAGAGCAATCCCGCGAAGATGCCGCCGATCAGGATGCACAGCAGGATGTACGATGCGGGATATGAGAAAACGAGGTTATTCACAATCAGGTGAGCATGCCTCCGTCCACGTTGATGGTTTGGCCGGTGATGTAGGCGCTCATGTCGCTCGCGA
>JAIVHQ010000415.1:0-3261 GCA_020200995.1 Flavobacteriales bacterium | reverse complement strand
CCGCCGCGCTTCATGGGGATGGCATCGCGCCAGCCCTGCACGGTGGCTTCTTCGAGAGCACCGGTCATTTCAGTTTCGATAAATCCGGGGGCCACTGCATTGCAGCGAATGTTGCGCGAGCCGAGCTCAAGGGCTGTGGACTTGGTAAATCCGAGGATGCCCGCCTTGGAGGCTGCGTAGTTGGCCTGACCGGCATTGCCCTTCACTCCCACCACCGAGCTCATGTTGATGATGGAGCCGCTGCGCGCTTTGAGCATGGTGCGGAGAACGGCCTTGGTGAGGTTGAACACAGATTTGAGGTTTACGGCCATCACTTCGTCCCATTGCTCCTCGCTCATGCGCATGAGCAGGGTGTCGCGGGTGATGCCTGCGTTGTTGACCAATATGTCCACCGTACCGAATTCCTTTACCACATCATCCACCAATTGCTGAGCGGCGGAAAAATCGCCGGCGTTTGACTTAAAGCCTTTGGCGGTGCCGCCGTTTGCGGAAAGCTCCTGCTCGAGGGCACGGGCTTTCTCGTCTGAACTCATGTACGAAAAGCAGACAGTGGCGCCCTGCGCTACAAAAGTTTGGGCGATGGCTTTGCCAATGCCGCGTGAGGCACCTGTGACAAGGGCAATTTTTCCTTCGAGTAGCTTCATGAAGATGATTTAAATTCGGGAATTGGTTTGAGCCGCAAAGTTAGCAAATGAAGTTCAGAACAACAGTCTACAATTAGAGGTCGGGGAAAATCGTGGCTGGCACGGCGCCCTGCGGCCAATGTGCGCTCACATGAAGCAGGACAGGTATCAAGCACATATGGAGACGAGATGTTCGGGTGATAGCATCTCGATACCTGTCCGACTGCTTGAAAAACCGAAACGACGGGCGGGCACCAGTTCTTTTTCGCGATACTACTAATGAATACATATTTATACGCTTTATTCACAAATCATTATAATCAATCCATTAACAGGAAAAACACTTCAGAGTGTAAATTTCTTGTGACAAAAGGACCGTCAGGTCGAGTGTTTTTCTCGGCTGAGAAAACCTTCCACGGCTACAAAAACTTTAGTGCCGGGAAAAATGTATCGAGACCCTTTGAAATCAAAGATTACTATTTAAGGCGCTCTCGATACATTTTTCAGCCCACCCCAATTTCCCCCAAAAACATAGATATCTCAAAAGGGCTGAAAAACACTCGAGCTGACGATCTCCTTGAATTGTAATGGTTCATTTCAAACAATAACCGAGCAAGCCCTGCTCATTTCTCGCCATTCCCATTCGGGATGGAAAGATTCCGATATAACGATACACCAAACTAAATAATCTCCTGTACAACACGCCTGTTCAAAAGTTCAACCGCTAAACGGGTTTAAATACTTTAGGCTGACAGGGGCGATCTCCTTTGAAAACACCAATATTGCGAACTCGGTATTTGTGGGTGGCCTTAACCTGGGCGTGGCGGTGAACGAACGGGTTTCGCTCCATGCGATGGCCGAGACCGCCGAAGGTTTTGACTTAAGCGGATTCGGACTGGAAGGAAGTGCCAGGCGCGCTCACTCTTTTGGTGCGGGTGCGCAAGTGCGGTCAAAAGCCGTTTTTGGTGGAATGGTGCAGCTCTACGCGGGGATGGGATATACCTATTCCACATTGCGCAACTACAGGCCGCCGACCACAGAGGTGCCCATCAATAATAACCTCGCAGTTCATCAGGTGGTGATACCACTGGGACTGGACATCTGGCTCGGCACCTTCGCGGGCTTGCAAATAGAGCCTTTCAGACTGAACTTTACCACCACAGGCCGCTCTGATGAGATTGAAGGCACGAACGTAGACCTCTTCACTTCGACCTTCTCGCCGCGTATCGGACTTACTTTTCTTATCAACAGCCGGAAATATGAAGAATAAGCGCGTCGATCCGACTTCCGGTGTGCAGGTCTTCTGCATGTCGAGCACTTCAGCGGCTGCCAGCCTGCTTTGCGCCTTTTTGCTTTTTTGCGGAAGCACCTACGGGCAGGAAAACCGCGATGTGAAGGACTACATGCGGGAAATGCTCTACGGCAGAAGGCTGCAAGAGAACACCATAATCCTGCAAGGCAATGCCCGGCTCGGGGTGGAGAATGAAAGTGAATTCGGCTTCAGGGCAGGAATGGCGGTGATCCCCGACCTGTCGATCCACGTATTTTATTCGCGGGCGGCTTCGAATATCGCCTTTCAGAATTTCCTCCCTTCGGGCGAACTGCTGCCTCCGACGGAGCAAGACCTCCTGCAACAAGATTTCGGCGCGGGCATTCGCTATTGGCTGAAGCCGGTGGTGGGCTTTATCCAATTGAACACAGGACTCGATGTGTACCGCGGCAGGTTGCGCACCACTGAAAACGGGCAGGAAAGCTTCAACACCCTCCTGGGTGTGACCGTGCCTTTGAACCTGAACATCTGGGTGACGCGGACCATCGGCGTTCAGTTCGAACTGTTTCGCTTCAACGCGCGCAATGACCTCGACGCACAAATCCAATCGGAGGGCGTGGGGGGCACTTCCGTAGACCTGACCTTTGCCAATCCGCGGATCGGGATGATGTTTTTGTTGGGTGCGGCGCGGCCTGATTAAAACAGAAAGGCTTTGCGTTGGGGCCATGCCTTCGGCAGGTCGACCTCAAAAACTGATTTGAGATGGAAGATTTTTAGCGGGCGTTGCCCGCTTTTGTTTTCCACCACAAAGGAACAAAGGACACAAAGAGAGGGGGTTGACTCAGGCGTTGCCTTACTTTTCTCACGCAAAGGCGCAGAGAAGTGGCTGTCCATAAAGTCCGCTATCTGCCTTGCAATTGTCCTAAAAACAGTCATTGACCTGAGTCAACTCCTTGTTTTTTAGAACTGCGTGCGCGTTGCTATCGAACTTTATGATCCAGCCTCTTGAGTGTGTTGACTTATGCTAAGTACCGCCAAGGACGCCGAGAAAAAAAAGAAAGGTCGAAGACCTTATCGCCTAAGGCCTGCCCGAATGACGCAGTCGGGCGGGCGATTATTCGTGCATTAGTGGCTAAAAAAAGCCGCCCATGGCGGCAAAAAAGACAGCCACGAATGCACTAATAAAAGCTTCGCTTTTTGAAGTACTTGCTCCAAAAAATCATAGTCTTTTAGTGCCCGAAGGGCGAAAAAGGCCGCAGGCCGTCCTTAGCGACCTTCGCGGTACTTGGCGCCTTTGCGTGAAAAATTTTACTTGGGCGGGCGTTGCCCGCTCTTTTTCCACCACAAAGTAACAAAGCACACAAAGAG
>JAIVHQ010000044.1 GCA_020200995.1 Flavobacteriales bacterium | reverse complement strand
GCGTCACCAAGACCACTTCGCCGCCGGGCATCTTCAGCATCTCGTCACCGCTGAACGTGGGCTGCGAGTAAGTGATTTTAAGAATTTTTTAAAGAGCCGATCAGTTTCACAACTGCATCGGCTTTTTCCATTTAAAGAGGTATACGCCCGCCTGCGTAAATCATGAACAAATCATGCCTCCTCGGGCTTATCTTTGCCCGATGGATCAGAAGCCCGTTATCGAACTCGTAAATATCGAGAAATCATACAGCGTGGGAGGGAAGCCGCTCCGCGTGCTCAAGGGCATCGACATGAACGTTCAGAAGGGCGAGCTCGTTTCTATCATGGGCTCTTCGGGGTCGGGGAAATCAACTTTGCTCAACATCCTTGGCATTCTCGATGACTACGACAGCGGCACCTACAAACTCGACGGCCGGCTCATCAAGGGCATGAGCGAAACCAAATCTGCCAAACTGCGCGGCGAACTCATTGGGTTCGTGTTTCAATCGTTCAACCTGATCACTTTCAAAAACGCCATGGAAAATGTGGCCCTGCCGCTCTACTACCGCGGGGTGAGCCGAAGCAAGCGCAATGACATTGCCCGAAAATACCTCGACAAGGTGGGCCTCCTCGATTGGGCCTACCATACGCCGAACGAACTCAGCGGGGGTCAAAAACAGCGGGTGGCTATCGCACGTTCATTGATCTCAGAGCCCAAAATCATCCTCGCAGATGAGCCGACAGGCGCCCTCGATTCCGCCACTTCCTATTCGGTCATGGAACTCCTCAAGGACGTGAACAAGGAGGGCATGACCGTTGTCATCGTTACCCACGAGATCGATATCGCCGAGCGCACCGACCGACTCATCAAATTGCGCGACGGTGTGATCGAAAGCCAAAACGCACTGCAGCCGAATGTTTGACATCGACAAATGGCAGGAGATTTTCGCCACCATCGCTAAGAACAAGCTGAGGACTTTCCTCACAGCGTTTGCAGTGATGTGGGGCATCTTTATGCTTGTTGTATTGCTGGGCGCCAGCAATGGCCTTCAAAACGGCGTGGAGGGCATGTTCTCCCGAAATGCCGTCAACAGCATTTCCGTGCGCTCGGGCAAGACGACCATCGCCTACCGCGGCCTCAAGCCGGGCCGTTCCATCCAATACACCAACGAGGATTACGACCACATTTTGAGAAGTGTAAAGGGCATCGAATACAGTGCTGCCACCTACTCTGTCTGGAATGCACAGGTGAGCCGCGGCAATGATTTTAACACCTACCCGCTGCGTTCCGTCCATCCCGACCACCGCTACATTGCCAAAACGGTGGTCATCGAAGGGCGCTACCTGAACCGCGATGACCTCACAGAGAAACGAAAGGTAGCCGTGATCGGCAAAGATGTGGCCGATGACCTGTTTAAAAATATGGATGCCATCGGTGAATATATCAGTATTTGGGGCATTCCGTTCAAGGTAATCGGCGTGTTTGAAGACCTCGAAAACCAACGTGAGATGCGTTACATCTATCTCCCGCTCCCCGTTGGTCAGCAGTTGTTCGGCTACGGCGATCGCATCGAGATGTTCAACGTTACCACGGGCAATCTTCCCGTCCACATGACGGTGGCCATGGCCGATGAGATCGAGCAACTCATCAAGCAAAAGTACAGGGTGCATCCCGATGACCAAAGCGCAGTGAACATCCGCAACAACAACGTCGAGTTTCAAAATATCACCGAGATCATCGGTTCCATCAAGCTCTTCGTGTGGGTGATCGGTATTTTCACCATCATCGCCGGGATCGTGGGGGTGAGCAATATCATGAGCATCGTGGTCAAGGAGCGCACCAAGGAAATCGGCGTGCGCAAAGCCCTCGGGGCACCGCCGCTTTCGGTGATCTCGTTGATTATTCAGGAAGCTGTTTTTATCACTGCCATCGCAGGCTATATCGGTCTGGTGCTGGGGGTGCTAACCATTGAGTTCCTTTCGGGAAAAGTGGAGGGCCAAACAATTTTCACCAACCCCGAAGTCGATTTTAACGCTGCGCTTACCACCATCGTGATTCTGGTGGTTGCCGGGGCATTTGCCGGATTTTTTCCGGCCCTGCGCGCTGCGAATATAAAACCTGTGGAAGCCCTCAAAGACGAATAACCCGATGTTTGACAAGGATGTTTGGATCGAAATATTTCAGGTGCTCGGCAAGAATCCGCTGCGCACCGCCGCGACGGCTTTCGGCGTGATGTGGGGCATAATGATGCTCGTGCTGATGATGGGAGCAGGCAACGGGCTCGAAAACGGGGTGAAGTCAAACTTCAACCGCGTCACCAATTGCCTTTTTGTGTGGACACAGACCACCTCAAAGCCCTACGCCGGCTTCAGGCAGGGGCGCTCATTCAACCTCCGCAGCAGCGATGTAGACTACCTCAGGGTCAACATACCCGAGATCGACATCATCTCACCGCGCAACAGCCTTGGCGGCTACCGCGAGTCCAACAATGTTACGCGCGGCACCCTCACCGGGGTCTACAAAATTTACGGCGATACGCCCGACTACATCCGCATAGAGCCGCGCCCCATCGAGACAGGTCGGTTTCTTAATTGGGGCGACCTCGCTGAGAACAGAAAGGTGTGCATCATTGGAACGCGCGTTTTCAAGGAGCTTTTCGCGAAAGACGAGGACCCCATCGGGAAGTACATCGTGATTCAGGGCGTGAATTTTATGGTCGCGGGCGTGTACCGCTCCACCCTGCAGGGCGAAGCCGCCGATGAAGAAACCAAGAACATTTTTATTCCCTTTACCACTTTTCAAAAGGCTTTCAACCGCGGCGATGTCGTGGGCTGGCTCAGCGTTACCGGAAAAGAAAATGTGACGGCAGAGGCCCTCGAAGAAAAAATACTCGGTCAGCTCAAAGTGCGCCACAAAATCCACCCCGACGACAACCGCGCATTCGGACACTACAACAGCGGTGAAAGCTTTCGCCAAATGCAGATGACCTTCGACGGCATCCGCGCCCTCTCATGGTTTGTGGGTGTGCTCACCCTCTTGGCGGGCATTATCGGAGTCAGCAATATCATGCTCGTGATTATCAAGGAACGCACCAAGGAAATCGGTGTGCGCAAAGCACTCGGAGCCACCCCGGTGGGCATTGTTTCGCAAATACTATTGGAGTCACTTTTTCTGTCTTGCATCGCCGGTTTTGTCGGGGTGATATTCGGCGTGTGGCTGCTCGAAGGCGTGAACATGGCACTGGCAGGCACAGAAGGAGGCAATTTTAAAAACCCCGGGGTCAATTTCGATGTCGTATTCGCCGCATTGCTAATTCTTATTGTGGGCGGCACATTGGCCGGACTCATACCCGCAGTTCGCGCAGTTGGAATTAGCCCCGTGGAAGCCCTCCGCGACGAATGAATTTTACCTTTGTAAATTGAAAAAATGAAAAAAACAATTTTCGTCATACTCGCCGTAGCCGTGGTCGGATTGCTCGGCTACACCATGGTTTTCCTTTACGGAAAATCGCAAGATAAGCCGGTCTCCTACGACACAGAGCGCCCGATGGTCACCGACATTATTCGCAAAACCGTGGCAACCGGCTCCGTGCTCCCCAGGAAGGAAATCGAAATCAAACCGGTGGTATCGGGAATCATCAACGAGATTTATGTGCAACCCGGACAGGAGGTCAAGGTGGGCGATCTGCTCGCCAGGGTGAAAGTAATTCCTGATATGGTGACGCTCAACAACGCTGAGAACCGTCTCGAACGCGCTAAAATTGCATTGGACAATGCGAAAATCGATTTCGAGCGAAATAAAAAACTCTATGAGGGTGAGGTGATTTCTTACGCCAACTTTCAACCCTTCGACCTCGCGCGGCGCAACGCTCAAGCCGAGTTCGACGGCGCTCAGGATGCCCTCCAGATCATCAAGGAAGGCGTGTCCTCAAAAAACAAGGCAGCTGCCAATACATTGATCAGGAGTACGATCAAGGGAATGGTGCTCGATGTGCCGGTCGAGGTGGGCAATTCTGTGATCGAGGTCAACAATTTCAACGAAGGCACCACCATAGCGAGCATCGCCGACATGAGCGACCTCATTTTTGAGGGCCAGGTCGACGAATCGGAAGTGGGCAAAATAAAAGAAGGAATGGAGCTCATCCTCACCATCGGAGCCATCGAGAACGAAGAGTTCAAAGCCATCCTCGAGTACATTTCGCCGAAAGGCCTCGAAGAAAACGGAGCCATACAATTTGAGATCAAAGCCGCGGTCGACCTGCGCGACAACCAGTTTATCCGCGCCGGCTACAGCGCCAATGCCAATGTGGTCCTCGATCGACGCGATCAGGTACTCGCAGTCAATGAAGGGCTGGTGCAATATGAGGGCGACAGTGTTACCTTTGTAGAGGTACGTACCGGTGATCAAACATTTGAAAAGCGCCGCGTGGAGCTCGGACTGTCCGACGGGATTATTGTTGAAATCCTCTCAGGTGTTTCAGAAGATGACGAGCTCAAAAAATGGAACAGGCCAATCGTCCAAAAATAAAATCAAACATACCTTACAGAAGTTTTATGAACATCTTCCATTCACCGTTTCCGACTTTCATTGTAAGAAAATGTGTCCCCATGCTCGCCACTGTTTTAGGAGCGCTGTGGCTCGTGGCCTGCGGCCCCGGTGGGGGTGCAGATCCTGCCTTTAAGGCAAAAGGAAAAGTGACCGAGGCACCCGTACACCACGCATCGGGCTTGCGCATCCAAAAGCTCAATGACGGTTTTCGCGTCGAGGTGCGAAACCCTCAGGACACCTCTGAGGTCATCGGAAAATACCGTTTTGCGCGTCGCAATAGTCGGGCGGCCGAGGGCGAAACTGTGGTGAAAATTCCGGTGACCAACATGGCGCTGAACAGCACCACTTTCGTTCCTTATTTCGAAAAGCTCGACGCGCATGAAGTGATTGGTGGCGTGACTTACACCGACCGCATTACCAACGCACGCGTTAAGCGCCTGGTCGAAGAGGGGAAGACCCTCGAAATCGCCGGCGGAGATGGCATTAACATGGAGCGTCTCCTGATGGTAGACCCTGACGCACTGATGGCTTATCGATATGGCTCTTCGGATTTTTCAAACATCGAAGCACAAGGCATCCCCGTGGTTATGAACATGGAGTACATGGAAACCACTCCCCTCGGCAGGGCCGAGTGGGTGAAGCTCATCGGTTGCCTTCTGGACCGATACGACGAAGCGGAGGCCCTTTTTGACGGGATCGAAACGGAGTACCTCCGATTGAGCGAACTGGCCCGCTCAGCCGATTATTACCCTGTAGTATTCAGCGGCAGCAAGTACGAGTCCAAGTGGTTTACCCCGGGAAATAAGAGCTTCGTGGCACAGTTCATCCGCGATTCAGGTGCCCGATATGCATTCAACCACATCGAGGGGCAGGGCAATGTAGAGCTCGATTTCGAAAGTGTGCTTTCTACATTGGTAAAGGCCGATTATTGGGGCCTCATCGTTTCGAGCAAGGCAGACTTTGCCCTGTCGGACCTGCTGAAAATGGAGCCGCGATACACACTTTTCAACAGCTTCAAGGAGGGGCAGGTTTTCGTGTGCAACACCGCTAAGAGCGACTATTTCGGCGATGCCGTCCTCGAGCCCGAGGTTGTTCTCGCCGACCTCATTGCCGTGATTCACCCCGACCTTATGCCAAACCACGACCACACCTACTTTCGGCCCGTGGTTGTCGATGTGAAGTCGTAAAGCCCGACCTCCCACACTTTGCTGGACAGCCTCGTGCAGATTTTGCGCCGCATTAAATGTACATTTGCGGCATGCGCATAGGTTTTCCCCTCCTTGCAGTGGCACTGCTCATATTGTTCTTTCTCAGCTTGCTGATAGGATCTGTGCACGTGCCGGCATTTGAGGTTTGGCAAGCCCTTACGGGAGGAGATGCGCCCTCGCTTTCGCAAAAAATTGTAACCGCAGTTCGCCTCCCCCGTGCCATCACGGCAGCGCTCGGCAGCGCTTCGCTGGCGGTGGCGGGACTGTTGATGCAAACCTTGTTTCGAAATCCCCTGGCGGGCCCATCGGTTCTCGGGTTGAGTTCGGGTGCTTCACTCGCCGTGGCCGTCACCGTCATGGGCGGGGTGGGACAGGGCCTCGGATACATCTCAGTGACCCTCGCCGCTGTGGTCGGCTCATTCGCCGTGCTCCTCATCATCCTCGCCGTGGCCCGCCGCTTTACTGACATTACCACGGTGCTCATCGTCGGTCTGATGCTGAGCTTTTTTACATCCGCCATGGTTGGTCTGCTGCAGTCTATGGCCGATGAGGCCTCGCTGAAGGCTTTTGTTTTCTGGGGCCTCGGAAGTTTTACCGGCGTTTCCATGGGTCAAATGGCTGTTTTTGCAATTCCGCTCCTTTTGGCAATCGCCACATCCGTCCTTTTGGTGAAGCCGCTCAATGCGCTCCTTCTCGGCGAAATGCATGCAAAATCCATGGGTGTTCGCATCGGCAGGCTTCGCATCGCGGTGATGGTGGTTACGGGCATACTTACAGGTGTGGTCACGGCTTTTTGCGGCCCCGTGGCCTTTATCGGGTTGGCATCGCCCCACTTTGCAAGGATGGCATCGCGCACGGTTAGCCATGCCGTGGTGCTTCCTGCCACGGTGTTAATCGGCGCAACGCTCGGTCTGCTTTGCGACCTCATCGCCCGATGGCCTTTTGCTGATACAGGCATTCCGCTCAATACGGTCTGCGCATTCCTCGGTGCCCCCGTCGTCGTTTACCTTATTTTTGCCGGAAGGCGCAGAAAATGGCTGATATGAACGCGATCGAAATCCGTGATCTTTCTGTGGGATATCCCCGAAAAAAGGGCGATCCCGATGTGCTGCTCAAAGGCCTCCATCTTTCAGTTGCCAAAGGTGAAATCATCGCAGTGATTGGCGCCAACGGAGCGGGAAAATCTTCGCTGTTGCGCATTTTGGCAGGTCTTCAGGAACCGCTTTCGGGCGGGGTGGAGTGGTTCGGAAAATCACTGCCTGCCATTCCTGTCAGGGAACGCCCCCGCCACGTGGCTGCGCTCTTCCGCGGTTTTGCCCGCGCCGACGGCATCACTGTTCGCGATCTGGCTGAGCTGGGCAGGCACCCGTACACGGGAATGTTTGGCAGGCTCAATAGCTACGACCACAACGCCGTGGAGCGCGCCATGCAAACCGCCGGGATTTCTGATTTTGCGGGAAGGCAGGTCACCACCCTCAGCGACGGGGAGTTCCAAAAAGCCATGATTGCCAAAATGCTGGCCCAGGACGCTCCCGTCATGCTGCTCGATGAGCCCGCTACCCACTTGGATCTGCCCGCATCGATTGAGCTGCTTCAACTGTTGAAAACACTTGCCTCGGAAGAAGGAAAAACTGTAATTTTCAGCACCCACAACATAGCTCTGGCCTTTAGGCTGGTGGAAAA
>JAIVHQ010000244.1:5134-17093 GCA_020200995.1 Flavobacteriales bacterium | reverse complement strand
CTTCACAGTCGGCATCAGCTATATGAGCCCATGACGATGGAGCCCGGTCTACTGTAAGTCGTCACCGTCCTCGCAGGCGTCTGACACGGCCCTGGCCACAGCGGCGTGTACTTTTTTGTCGAGCGGGTCGGGCACCAGTGCCGAGCGTCCCGCCAGATGGGCCAGTGCTTCGGCCGCTGCTATCAGCATTCGGCCGGTAAAATCGCGCCCTCCGCAATCGAGGATGCCGCGGAAGAGCCCGGGAAAGGCGGCCACATTGTTGATGTTGCGTCCGTCGGCGGCAAATGCGGCACCGTGCCGCAAGGCCTCTTCGGGGGCTATTTCAGCCTCGGGATTACTCAGCGCCAGAATGATCTGACCTTCCCGTACCATCTCCGGCTTGATGAGGCCTTTGACGCCTGTGGTGGCAATGATGACATCGCAGGTGGCCATGATTTCTTCGAGGTTGGATACCTGTCCGCCCGTTTCGGCAAACATGACCTGCGCAGCGGGATTGAGATCGGCGCCACGGCGGTTCTTGATTCCGTAGGTCGCCAATAGTTTGCTGATTCCGATCCCCGCGGCTCCCAGTCCGATTTGGCCTACGGTTACCCCTTTGAGTTCTTTTTCGGCATACTTCGCGGCATTGATTAGTGCCGCCAATGTAACCACAGCCGTACCGTGCTGATCGTCGTGCAGCACCGGGATATCCAGCCGCCTGCGGAGCTCGTCTTCGATGTAAAAGCACTCCGGGGCCTTGATGTCTTCAATCTGTATGGCGCCGAAAGTGTGGGAGATGGCGCAGACCGTTTCTATGATCTTGTCGGCGTCTTCGGTATCAATTAGAATGGGCACGGCCGAGAGGGCAGTGAGCGAGGCAAAAAGCGCGGCTTTCCCCTCCATGACGGGCATTCCCGCTACGGGACCGATGTTTCCCAGGCCCAGGATGGCTGTGCCGTTGGTGACGACAGCCACTGTATTGTTGATGGCCGTGTAGCGGCGGGCGAGTTCGGGCTTTTCGGCAATGGCGCGGCATACACGCGCCACGCCCGGGGTGTACACATCGCGCAGCACCTCCATATTGTTGATGGCGAGTGTGGGCTCGGTTTTGATCTTCCCGCCTTCGTGCCGGTCAAAAACGCGATCTGATCGTCCGATTACGCGGGCGAAGTGGAGATCTGCGATTTCGTCAAAGAGAATCCGCGAATCGTCTTCCTCCATCTCGAGGGTGAGTTCCCAGATGGTCTTGTTCTGCATCCGGCTCACGGCCTGCAGGCCTTCTACATAGTAGCCTTTTTGGCCTACGATGTTGAGCACTTTTGCAAGCCTTCCGGGCCCGCGCTGTATTTCAATGTGGAGTACTTCCGGTATGCGCATATTGATGCTTGAGGTGACACGTAGCGCGTCGGCTCGGTGATGGTTTTTCCCCTCTTGGGGAAAATGTCAGAACCGCGGCGCCGCGCGAAAAAGAGCGCAAAAATACCAAAAGAAATCGGTGTAGGCCGAATCTGTTGTGTCTCCTGAACAACAAGTGTGGCTATTCCTTCTTTTTCAACCGCGTCCAGGTGTCGGTGCGGCCGAATACAGCTGAGCCCACATAGCCGCGCACCTCGATGGTGTTTTCCTCCGTGAGTTCAATCTTACAATTGTAGGTGGTTCCGTTCTTTGGATCGTAAATCGTACCGTCTTTCCATATTTCCTCTTCTTCATCGTAGACGAAATCCTTGAGAATTCGGTACCCCTTCAGCGGGGTGGAGCGCAATGCCTTGTCGGGATTGTTTTCATCCACCCGGGGCTCGCCTTTATCGTCATTCGGTTCTTTGAGCCACACCACACGACCGTAAAATTTATTGCCGATTTTATCGATTTTCACATAGCTGCGCCCGTCGCTGGGTTGCCACACACCCTCGAGTTTGTCGGCCTGTGCATCCTGAGCACTTACTTCAGGGGTGAAGGCGAGCAGGGCCAGTGCGAAAGTAAAAAGGGAGAGCGTCATTGCGTTTTTCATCGTTTCTGAGTTTTAATAGTTATTCGGAATATTCCACGCGTAGGGTCAGGGTGCCGTTCACGGTCATTTCATCCATAAAGTCTTCTGAAAGGTTGAGGTCGAGCACCCACGTACAGCCTTCGTCTGAGAGGTAGGGCATCAGGTCAATATCTTCAGCGACATTTAAATCGAGTGAAGCTGCGTCTTCCGTGAGGGGGCTCAGGGTGCCCGCAGTGACCAGGCTTTTGTTGTTACTGACCACTTGCAGCAGCAAGCTTTCGGTAATGGCGGCCTGGGTTTCGCTCATCGAAAGCGAGGCTTTTGACACGCCTATTTTCTTGAGATTTTTCACCTCGACGGAAAGCTGTTCCGCTATTTAACCGGACTCATCTCGGCCGTCATTTGCAGGGTGTTGGATCCCTCAAAGAGCATATCGCCCGAGAGTTGGAGCTCAACCGTGAGAGACTCATCGACGGCCGTGGATCCACAACCCGCTAAAACAGCTGGTATGAATATGAAAAGTAAAAGACGTTTCATTGGATTAGTTTTGCGCTAAAATACACCGCTTCCGCGAAACAAAAAAAGTGCCGATTTCGGTGTGGAGACGATTTTTGCGTTTTTTGTCAAAAACAGAAGTTGGTGTATCCGACCGAACGGCCCTTTTCACTATATTGAGCGACAATGAACGATTCTTTTCCTTCCATGGACCTGCATAGGCAGTATGAGAACATCATCACCAACAAAAAGGAGTCCTTCCCCATTTGTCCGGAGCTGGTGATCTACCTGATGCGCTACGAGCGGTATTTTGACTTTGACCTCAATTACGAAGACCTGCTTCGCTGGGAGGCCGCTTTTCCGGTAAACGACGAGGAGGGCAATGACACCTATTGGCGAACGGTGATGTACGACCGGTCTGAACAGCAAGAGATCAATGACCGACTCACCCGAATCTACGTGTACCTCACTGCTGATCTGGAACATACCGTGATGGAGCACCTCGTGGTGGACAGCATAGATTATTGCCTTTTTGGAAATTCTAATCCTTTCAGGGTCAAGATTCGAAACCTGCTCAATGACAATCACGACTATTACTATATCAAACGCGCCGATGCAAGCCGGGTGTACGGCCTTGAGTTGGAAGAGATGCTTTCGCCCAACAAGATTTTCTACCTGGTCAATGAAAACACTTTGGTGGAACAGCACATTTCCGGAATACCCGGCGACCAGTTTTTGAAGCACAACCTCCACGAGCAGGGCCACAACCTGGTGCGACTTGCCAAGGAGTTCGTGAAATTTAATCAGCGGTGTTTCACTCGTCTTCTCGGAGATATGCGGTCCTACAATTTTGTGGTTGACATGACTCCGGATTTTGATCAGATGCAGTACCGCATACGGGCCATAGATTTTGATCAGCAGTGTTATGAGGGGCGAAAAAACATCTATCTCCCTCAGTTTTTCAAGGAAAACTATCCGTTTGTCGAAATGGCTCTATCCAGGCTTGGCGAGGATAGCATTACGCAGTACCAAAACGAGGAGCGCTCACTCATGAGGCGCAGGGTAGCGGCCAACCGCTATCAACTCCAGCGCCTTATACGGGCCATGCGCCAGGACCACATCAGCGATGCCCGCCGTGTGGGCATCCTGAAGCGTTCGCTCGCCGAGCACCATAAGGACAAGGGGTTTTTGCGCCTCACCACCATGGGCTCAATACTGTTCAAGCACATCAACCTTACCCTCGAATTGAAGCTGCGCATGCCCAAAGGCAAATGACCGGTGCAACCGCAACCAAAAACAAAAAGGCGGCCCCTTTGGACTGCCTTTTTGTAAACGTAAACCGATTTGTTGTTGCGAAACAATCAGCTTATACAGGGTTCATCGCCTCTGCATATCGTTTCAAAGCAATTAATGTATTTCAATTTGCGTGCCGCGATTTCCGGATAGGTATCGTGGAGCGTTAATTTTTCTTTTTTCCATTTTTTTCGCCTTGCGCAGCCTTCAGCTGTTTGACTTGCTCAGCGAAAATAAGTTGCTCAACTGTGGTGTAAATCGGCGTATGGACCGCTTCATTCAGAATTTCGAGTTTGAAGAGAGTGTTGAGGTCTTCATTCAGAATTTCAACAGGGTTTTTTTTGATTTTTTCGGGTTCGTTGGGCACGCTGGCTGTCATTGTGGCTGCGGTGCCTGCCGTGAGTGCAAGGGTGAGGATGGTCTTTTTCATAGTCGTCTGTTTCAGGAGTTTCATACGACAAATGTAGGGCGAGGTTTCGCCGTTGGCACCCTTAATGGTACAAGTGCATTTAAAATCGGATGAGCGGTTTTAAGACAGCTTTTTTGTCATCAGGAAGTCGTCGTAAACGTAGCCATCGGGTGCGGGGAAGTCCTCTTTGCGGGTTATTTCAAAGCCGCACCTGAGGTAAAAAGCGATGGCCCGATCGTTTCGGCGGTTCACGCGGAGGATGATTTCAGAGGCCCCGCCGTCCAGGGCTTTTTCGACAGTCATGTCCATCACCCGGCTGCCGATTCCCTTGCTCTGCAAGGTGGGGTCTACGTAGATTTTATCGAGTTTGAGTGTGGTTCCTGTGAGTTCGGTTGCTAGGTAGCCTATGGGCTGCTCTTCGGTTTGCGGTGTATTTTCATCGCTGCCTTTCCGGCAAATAAAGTAGAGCGTACAGCCCTGGCGAGCCATCCAAGCGGTCAGCACAGGCCTGCTGTACATGCCGCGGTAGAGCGATAGGAGTTTTTCGCGGTCGAAGAGGGGAGCGAATGCCGGGAGCCATATTCTTTCCGAAAGGGCGAGTAGTTCGGGCAATCGGCTTTCGGTAATCGGGACGAGGTGGTACATCACCAGCCGAGGTCATCGAGTTCGCGCCGTTCTTTCTTCGTGGGGCGGCCCTTTCCGCGCTCCCGGTCGTAGCCCGGCATGAGCTTCATCATCTCAAGTTTTTCGATCTCTTCGGGCGGGGTGATGTCTTCGATGTAGCCCTCGATCAGCTTTGCACCAACGCGATTTTTTAAGAGTGCCTTCACGCGATAAGTGCGCCATATGGGGTTGCGTTTTACCTTGATCTCGTCGCCGGGTTTTACGGTGGCGGCGGGTTTGGCAAAACTGCCGTTGAGCATCACCTGCTCACTTTTCACGGCTTCGGCCGCTACGGAGCGGGTTTTGTAAAAGCGAACCGCCCAAATGAATTTGTCTATACGCAAAGAAGCTTCCATAGCGCTAAGTTAAGAAGCTTTCAAGAGACTTTTAGGCTCGGAAGTGCCGTTGCATTGGCAAACCAATGGCGCGCAGTTGCTGCAGGTCTTTCAGGTCTTGCAGTGCCTGAATATAAGCGCTGATGCTGCCTTGTTGCATAAGCTTAATAGCGCGTGCCTTGGCGGCGAAGTAAGTTTTCTCAAAGTTCATGGCAGTAATTTTTAAAGGTTCGATCAGACTAATTCAAACGGTGTGCCAAAGTATTATTCTCACGGTGTGCTGTGTTTTAAAAAACTGATAATAAGAATCATGAAGTTTCATTTTTTGTGGTGAATGTGAGTGTTGAGCATCGGAGGGGCATTCGAAATTACCGTTCATGGGCCCAAAGATGTCTTTCACCCCTCGGCCGGTGTTTCAAACAGAATGGCCAAGTTTGGACGGAAGCCCCGACTTACATTTGTTTCGAATCAAATCAATAAATGTTTAACTAAAACTTACCACTATGGCTTTTAGAGCAGATTTAGAAATGGACGGAAAAAATTACAGACTCCTCCACTGTAGCTATTCACTTCACAGAGACGTAGACCCCACCGGTCGACCTTCTTCAGAAGTGAAAGGCGGAACCATCAACTTTGAGATTGAATCTACTGAAGACTCAACGCTCTGGGATCTGATGATCGCACAGTTCAAAAATGTAGATGGCAAAATCACCTTTAAAAAGAGGGATGAGGATGCCAAAATGAAGGAATTGAACTTCAAAACCGCTTACGTGATCGATTACGCAGAGAGCTTCGATTCTGTAGGTGGCAATCCGATGACCATTCGGTTTACCCTTTCAGCAAAAGAATTGCAATTGGGCAATGAGGTCCACGAAAATGAATGGCCGGTATAAGGTCACTTTCATTCACCATAAGAAACGTCGGCTTTGCTATGAGCCGGCGTTTTTTTTTTTGACCTCTTGTCCTGTGTTCAGAAGTTTTGACGGTCGTGGACATTATATCCGGGATGGGGCCGAAACTCAGGTTTTAAATGTAGCTCCGATTTTTGAGCGGTTTCTTAACGTAGCGCTCGGTAAAATAAGACCTGAAAATTCTGTCGCCTTCGATGTCTTTATTGTTAATTTCATGTCTGATGGATTTGAAAAGCTCATCCTTGGCATTTTCTATTTCACCGTTGTAATACTTAAACATGCTCATTCCCAAATAACCTTCGGCGCCCGTTACGTTTCGATCAATAGCGTTTGAGAAATGTTCGCCGGCTTCGCTGAGGTATTTTTTTCTGTATTCGGGAGATGATCCCGAATTTTTGAATTTTTTCAAAGCAAGAAAGCCTTGCAGCAAGGCGTATCGGTAGGTTGACTCGAACTCGTTATTTCGCGATACTGCAGTTTGTAATGAAGTGGAAACAGCATCCAAATCGTCCATGTACAATTTTATTTCGGCCCTGTCTGCATAATCTGCTGCAGTGAGCTCGCCGGGCACTTGCGTGGTGAGCTTGTCAAATTCGGCATCTGCCTTCTTGTGGTTGCCCATATTCATGTAGGCCGATACTTGCGCTGTGCTCGCCAGATAGAAATCAAAGCCTCTCTTTTGGGCATCTTCCAATGAGGCAGAGGCTTTCTTGCGGTCTGATTTTTTCTCGGAAGAGGCGTAGGTGAGTCCTCGCTCGTAGTAGGCTTCTCCCTTTTTGGATTGTGCCTTGATGGCTTGTTTGCAGTGATCCAATGATTGTTTTATTTCTTTTTCCTCCCTAAAGCATTGGCAAAGTCGCAAATGAGTGATGTACTCTTCGCTTTTTGGTGCTTGCCTGGCCATTTTGTCGAGGGCCTTTTGAAAGTAGACCCGCGCCACGACGTACTCCCTGCCCTCTGCAAAAAAGGTCTCCGCGAGCTCAAAATTAGAGCGATAATCATCTCGGATTTGGATGAGATCGTACAGGCTTTTTTTGGACTCGGCAAAGTGCCTTCGATCGCGATGAATTCGGCCTTTTATCAGCAAGGCTTCAGGGCTGTTGCCATTGGATTGGTCCGCAGCCTCTTTACTCTCATGTCCGTCGCGTTCTAAATAGGCGTAAGCCTTCAGGATGTCTGTTTCGGGACTTTCTGAAATTCCCTTGAGAATATTTAGCTGCTCAATGGCCTCATCATAGCGCATTTTTTGGAGATCAACCTTTGCCAAAGCCAGTCTTGTTGCCGTATTGTTTGGATCATTCTCAATGGTTTTTATAAAATCTTTTTGCGCGTCTTCGGTATTGCCCTGTAAGAAATGCTTTCGGCCCCTTTCAAAAAAGTAATGCGGATTTTCGGGCTCGAAATAGATAAGGTCGTTCAGAAATGAAATTGCCTTCTGTGGGTCGCCTTCGTTTATTTTGAGCAATTCCTCTTTTGCAGGCGCAAAGGATGAGTTGCATTTAAGGGCGTTCAAGAGCAGGCCTTGTGGGTTTGAGTTACGCCCCGAAGGCTCTATGCGTTCGATCATGGCCAGCAGCGTCAGCTTTTCTGCAAGTGCACGGTCCTCGGCATCGTTGTTTCCTGTACAGGCTTTATTTTCGGTTTGCGCCTTCAGGTCGCTCTGTAGTTGCTTTCTGTAGGTCGGGTTTTCTATGCGCCGCAATTGGTCCTGCCATGCCTCCTTTTTATTGCGTATTTCCTCTTGCAGCTCCAGCACTTTCTTTGCGTCGTCGTACCTGCGGTTGTTGAGGTTGCTCCATAGGTCGATCAGACCCGCATTGGCAGTTATAAGCTTATCTGCCTCCACATAGTTTCCGGCTTCAAAGGCTTGTCGGGTTCTCTTATCAGTGTTCTCAATCTCGGCAGTAAGGGCCGAGCGGATGTCGTCTTTTTCGCTCAGGACGAAAGGATGGCTGCGCTGCATTTTTTCAGCCTGAATGAAAGATTCAGCTGCGACCTTAATATCACCCCGGGCTTGAGCTTTCATGCATTTATCAACGGTGTTGGCGAAGGAGCGACTCTTCTCGGCCCTCTTTTTTTGAACCACATTGTAAGTTTCGAGCACTGCTTCACTGCTCATTACTTGCAGGTTGTCCAACGGACTGCCTTCTCTTCGCCATTTGAGGTATTGTTGTGAGAGCATTTTGAGTTCCTCTTCCTCCATAAACTCGGGCATCTTATCAGGATCTGAGAAGGCTATGGAGATTATTTTTACATCCAGTTTTCCGGAAACGGGATCTCGTTTGGCAATATACTTCACCAGTTTTTCCTGGGCATTGCTGTTGAGGGTGTCGCCTTGTTCATCTTTGATGTACTGTTCATAGGAGCCGTAAATTTCATAGGTGCCGGGACCCGGCGACTCAGGGAAGGTGAACCTGAAGGAATTGATATCCACGCTGATTTCGGCAATTTCGAATTCGGTTTCGAAATCGCTGCTGTACTTGGCAAGGGTGATCGGCGAACGTCTTCGAAGGGTTGATGGTGGCACATCGTATTTCAGGTCAGATTGTATGCTCGCCGATCCCTCCTCTTCAAAAGCCCCGAATATGTACCTCATCAATTGCCCTTTCACATCTTCCGAGATATTGCGTTTCAGTCCGTTCAGGTCATTGATGGCATTGACAGTAAGTTCCTGCGCCGCACCTACGAGGTATGGTATTTCGTAGGCTTGAAGGCTGTCTTTTTCGGTTTGTGCATCCTGAGCACCGGCGGTCGGGATGATTAAAATGAGCGATAGCGTCAAAATGAATGCCGCATATCGGAGACTTTTTTCGGGGATTTTGGTTGGGAATTTCATGGTCGGTTTCGGTTAATTTTTTGCCTGAATGCGGGACTATCGAGGCTGAGGCCCCGACATAATTCCCAGTTCTTCTCTTTGATACACGCGTTTGTCGAGGAAGGAGTTTACGGGGGTCACACTTGAAATGAGCCAACCCGTATTGAGGCTGTAATCTTGCGGAAAGTATTCAACCGTCATGATCCAGCCTGAAATTTGAAGAAAGTGATATGCAATCCCTTTTTTCACTTTAATGTCGGTCACTTTTTTGTGGTCGATCAGCTTCATAAACTTCTGCGTATTGCTGCGCTTCTGACTGTCAGACACGATATTTTCAAATAGTTTTGTCGACTTCAGGCCTTCCCGCAATTCGGGAAAAAAGGTGGCGTGGCTACTCGCTGAAATGTACAAATCTTTGGTGTTTTCAATATGCTCAAAGGCGTCGGACTTCATCCCGATCACTGTCCATTCGATGGAATAGTCGGTGTTTAGCTGGATTTCGAGGGTCACGGCAATGTCAGTTTGCTTCCCTTCCACTTGCATGGTTACAGGTACTGTGGCGTACCACAAGGCATCGTATATCTCGAGAAAAACGGGCCGGGAAGAATCGGTAACGGTTTTAATGAATTGTGTTTTAATATGCTCCTTAGTCTTGTCGGAGCGTTTGCTAAACAATGAGTTCACAACCAGATCACGGTCAATGACCGCATCGGGAAATGTAGATTTCGTGTATTTTTCGAAACGCGATCCCTCCTCAAAATTAAACCGCTCTATGAACTCCTCGATATGATCCACGTGGGTTTGCACGGCATCAGAAAAGATGTCCTGGCCCGCACTGCACAATGGAGCGCAAGCCAACAGCATCAGAAGTGGAAATGAAACGCTTGATTTGTGCATGGCTTTGTTGATCATTGGCTAAAACGGGTTGGTCTGGTTGACGCCGATATCCGCGAGCAGCACCTCCCAGTACACGTCGGGTGTAGAGTCGCCGGTAAATAATTCAACACGCCTTATTTTGACCGTCACATTTTTTTGGGTGATATCACTGTAAGTCGGCTGCCGGCCATCCAGGTCTTTGTACCCTTTGAACTGCTGTGAGAACGTAACCGTGGCCGACCAGGTGCCGTCCGGATTTGGCTTAAAATTGGTCACTTTATGGATCTCGGAAAAAGCGATTTCCACTTCCTGATAAGCCCCGGCGATCAACGTTTCAAGCCGATAGAGGTAGTCGGGGATGGGATAGTAAGTCAATTCTTCACTGTTCAGTGACGAAACCGCCACATGCGCTCGCTCGTTGATGAAAAGTTCGTCAACTGCAGAAGTGCGAACCCGCTCTTTTTGGCCCGAATTGAGTTTTCTGTTGGTCAATTTGACAAATACAGACTCCAGTTCTTTCAATTTCATTTCTGCCTGTTCCTGAATCTCGAGCATCTCCTCGTCGGTGATTTCATCTTCGAGTTTGGGAACATTCCTCGCGCCTAAATTGGCGGGTTCTTTCGCAACTTCTTGTTCTTCATTTTCGCTGGCCTCGACTGCTTGCTCATCCACCGTTTCTTCAACAGTCAATTCGTCCTCCATAATTTCATCTATCGAGTCTTCTACCCCGGTAGGTTCCCCGCTGTCCGGTTGTTCTTTCACGATTTCTTCTTCTTCTTCTGCTGCTGCTGCGAGGTCTTCGTCTTCTTCTGCCGGATCTTCCTCCACATCTTTTTCTTCATTCTTTTTTATGGGGGCAGGGGCTTCTTCGCGCCTCAGCACCGGTTCGGGCGAGCCTGCTTTTGCGCTGCCCGATGAAGTGTTGAGGTCTTTGGCTCCGCCTGATTCCATGGCAAACAGCGGCGTTCTGCCATCGTGCGAAAAATCTTCCTCTGATTCGTCCTCTTCAGCTTCTTCGGGCACTTCTTCCACCGTGGTCAATTGGTCGTACCCCTTTTGAATCATGGATATGATGTCGTTTCGATAATTGTCCAATTCATCAGGCGAGACATTTATGCGGATCGAATAGGTATCGCCCATCCAATTCTTGGTTTTGTAGCATTCCATCACGATGTTGTCGGTTTTCACATCGTCGATGGCTTCTTTATTGATGTTGTCGTTCACAAGTCTGCGCATTGCCTGCCCGGGCCTGATGGGTTCGGATGGTAGAATGCCCGCAGTGATTATTTGATGGTCTTTTGTGAGCGCTCGATAGCTGTAGTGGTCGGGAAAATCGAGCAAGGGTCCGTGGGCAGAGCAGTAGGGCTTACCGCGCTTATTGAATACGATGAAAACGGGAATATCCGCGTTGTAATCCATAACCATGACCACATCTTTGAGCCGCTGGCTTTCTTCCTCCCGGTCCTGCATGAGCAGACCTACAGAATATTCCAACCGCTTGCCCGAAATCATCGGTTTTGTGGACGATTGAATCGGCTCCTCTGCTTTGGTGGTGTAGATGGATTGATTTACGGATTCGGTGCAGGTATTCTCTTGCGCTGAAAGGTGCAGCGGCATTAATAGAATCCAAATCGGCAGAAAGCCGAACCCGAAGCGTCTTATGTGTTTTTTCTTTTCCATCATTTTTTTGGTTGTTTCACTGTAAATTTTCGCGACTTTGCTTCATTGTAATTTGCCGTTCTTCCTCTGGTTTTGGCATCACCTTGCCATGGGGAGGCGGCAATAATTTCCCAAAAGCAGGACCTTTCTAAGGAGTTTCTACGGCCCTTGCAGCCTCTTCATCTTTGCGGTTCCTTATTTCACTCAGCGACATATACAGGTCATTGAATTTGTGTTTGAAGCCATCGTTCGATTTCAGGCAGGCTTTAAAATAAGCATCGCCCTGAAGTTCTGAAAAGTATTCGAGAACTCCCAGATCTCCCTTACGGTCATATATGTCGATGCTCTGTTCGAGCGAGTCCAGAATGTCGTTGCAAGTCAGCGATCGGTAGGTCGATTCATTTATCTCTTTGATCGTTTCTTCTTTTCGCGTTTTGCGTTCTTCCGGGGCTTCATTTGATTCATTGCCGTCTTCGGCTGAAAACTCGCGATTCAGGTAGTCCTCCACGATTTCTTTTTCTTTGACATCTTCCGTCG